>JAYVPD010000190.1:0-4605 GCA_043757515.1 Pseudobdellovibrionaceae bacterium | reverse complement strand
TACATCGTCAGTCTAACACGTCAGACTTTAGCTAAGTCTTT
The DNA here is from genome assembly GCA_043757515.1 of Pseudobdellovibrionaceae bacterium. Taxonomy (GTDB): domain Bacteria; phylum Bdellovibrionota; class Bdellovibrionia; order Bdellovibrionales; family Bdellovibrionaceae; genus UBA2316. The sequence continues at coordinate 4,564 of JAYVPD010000190.1, read as the reverse complement.
ATATTCACTTGGGGTATAAGGATTTTTGCCATTATTTAGATCTTCGACTAGATTTTTTAAATATTCTCTTGGATTAATTTTATTTAACTTACAAGTTTCGACAATTGAAAAAAGTATTGCTGCAGTCTCTGCTCCACGCTCTGAGTGGGTGCCATACCAGGTTTTTCTGCCAACAACATGACTACGTAAAAGCCTTTCCTGAGCATTATTATCAATGGCAACATCTGCAAAATTTATAAAATAAATTAACTCATTATAATTTTCTAAAAAGTAATTCAATGCCGTATGGTACTTTCCTCGTTCAACAAATTTTTTAGATTGTAGTTCCTCCTCAGCCCTAGTTTTCATAGCTAAAAAGTAACTTGTCATCTTATCTCTTATTTTTAAAACTTCATCTGGTGGCTTGTCTTTAACCTCTTTGTTCAATAAATATATTTGATGATAGTTTTCTAAATAAAACTCAGCTTGCGGGTAATTTAAGCGAACTTTAAAAAAATATCTTCTCGCATGAGCATTGCATTTCGCATTAAAAATAGTTTTTTCATTTTTTTCAGCTCGCAATTTGTTAATACTTACCATAGTTCTGTTGTAACTACCAAACACATCACTAACTAACACTTCACATTTTGAACTGTTTAGTAAATCAATGGCAACATCACCACTTCGGGTATTTTTACATTCCAAAAAACAGTGTTTCTCATTAGAAAATCCCCACAAATACCAGGATTTTACATCTGATCCCTCTAGCTGACCATCTCGTTTCATACGCTTTGCCTTTCCAATGATGGCTGCCATACCTGATTTGCTCACATTTAATGTGCTGTAAAATTCTTTCCCAGGACCTGTCCAGTTCTCCCAAGCTTGAAGAATTTCCAAATACATCGAATCCTCTGTGATTCTCAGCTTTTTTCCATCAACCTTAAATGTGCTAATTTTCTTTCTTAAAACTTCTATATCCACTTCAAACCTCCATGTTTTGTTGTGAATACCAATCTATCAGATTATTTGTAATTGAAAATGTGTGTCAGATTGACGATGTACACTAAATTAATGTTCTCAAGTCATTATCCGTATCAGAGTTTATTTATAAATCTCGTAAAGTCACTTGCAGGCACGGCCTGAAAGAATAAAAAATTCGAATCGTTTATTGAATAACTTCGTCGATGGGGCTGGGGGAGCTATGGTTAAAACCTAAAGTTTTCCACATTTATTCCAAATATTTTTGCAAAAATAATTTTTCGACCAGAAACTTCAAATGACGCAATACTTATGAAATATCCGGGCTAAGCAGTAGCTTTTTCTGCTTCTTGGGCAATTAAGCCATAGTGAATGTCGCAATCAACCCCAGCGTTATTGGCGCCGAGATATAAATTACTTCCTCTAGCGACAAACCGCAAATTGGGGATTTTTTGCGGCCGACAATTGATCAGTTCCTATATCTTATGGACCACTTATGACGGTGTTGAATTACAATTGAAATTGGGTGAAGATATCTTTATGATGAAGAGTTTAGAGTTTAAACCGGGTGTTGCTACCGAAGAGGCAGCCAAGTCCATTTTTGAATTCTTAAAAATCCAAAAAATTGAATTACGCTATAGCGCAAATTATCCGCCAGAAGAAAGTTATTTCAAAGGTACTGCAGGAGAAATAGAAGTAAAAATATATGCCATTGATTATTCAGATGTTTCCACTCACTGTTTTTCGATAAGCTCTCTTAAGCCAATCGAACCGAAGCTTGTAGCGAACCTAATTCAATTCCTTGAAGATATGCATTGGATGCCTCAATCTGACCAGTAAGCCTACGATTCTGACCAAATCGACAATGTATTCGAAAAACTTATATATTAAAAACGCCAGACACAAAAAAATTTACGCTACCGACCGCTTTGCAATATCTAGGCTAGGAGACTAGATGGATCGCTTACGAAGATCCGAACGAGAGCCTACAATAATTTTGATAAATCTAAACTAAAAACTGTAATTTTATCTCCGGATTCCATTTTATTTAGATCGACTTCTTTTCTTGTTGCGAAAATAATCTGGCCGTCTTCCAGTTTATTAATGCCAACCAATTCATAATTTTTAACAATTACCTCTGAAAAGTCCTGCCAATGTTTTCCAGCATCCCTAGAAATTAAAACAGTTCCTAGTCCCACTTGTCCTTGTCCAGAGGCGATAATAATTTCAGAATTATTTTGATAAGGAAAGATAACATTCAGAAAATAAGGATAAACTCGGCGTTCTCGTTTACCAACAGAATTAAGCGTTTCTTTAAAAGCGTACGCCCAGCTTTTTCCAGCATCGTAGCTTACCAAAAGAGCTCCTTCCATCCCAGCAAACATAAATTTTTTGTTTCCGGGGGCAGTTTGAATGAATTGAATTCGCCGATTATCTAAATTTGGTATTTTGGGGCTCACTAATTTGGTTACTGTGCCTGAACTGTTAATTGTTCCAAACTTTAGATAAGCTGTGTCAAGCGGATGCTCACCTCCAAAAAATATTTTTTCTCCTGAAACTTCATAATAACCCGAGTACCCCATTGTATCCCAAAAATCTTGACCCTTGACAATGGATGTCCACGTTTTTGCATTATCGTAAGAAGCCCATGCACTTGGTCCCAATCCCGCGTTTAATACTAAAGCTTTTTTACCTCCGATTTGTTCAAGAGAAATAGTAGACATCGTTGCAAATTCAGTTACTTTTCCAAATGATGTGTCCACGATCCGTTTAAATTGTGGCATATCAACACTTGAAAAGGATTCACCATCATCATGAGATACAAGAAGCTGCGACTCCAAAAAGGGTTGAACAGTTTTGGAATACTTTGATCCATCTGAATCGAAAGGCAATGAACTTTTAACAACCCATAAAACATTCTCAATGAGTGACATTGATTGAATCATGTCTTCAAGGCCAGCGAGAGCCTTTAAAGGTGAAACGGACGTGCGCCCATCTTCATACTCGTTAAACCTGAAAAAGTATCCACCAGATCTTATAAACATTTTTTTTGATGTTCCAAAAAACTGTGCACGGCTGCCTGGTTTGCTATTGATTTTCAACTTACTTAGAGCTTCAATCGGGTGAATAAATGTTTTCTGATTGTATGATTCTAAACACGAAACTGCCGATCCGAAAGAGGACGAAACGAAAAACGAAACGACTAGCGCCCTGCGCAACATTTTATTGAAAATCATTTAATACTCCCTGTTTTGCATTGTAAAGTTCCATAGATTTTAGTTTTTATACCTTTTAAAGTTAGCTCAAATATTTTGGGATTTAGACAGACTCTAAAGGATCAAATCTCTTTTTAATCTTAAGTGCTGCATTCGGATTGTTAACAATTTCGGCCGCGTAATAACTGGGATTTGTGGCCGCAGCTTTCAAATTAAATGGAAAACTATTCGAATCAGCACAATAGAACTTAGTTTTTTTTTCATAAGGACCGCTTGCTGGATTTAATGATACGGCTCCGAAGTCTGCGGGATGAATTTCCCATTAATCAGAGCACAACGACCTTTCGAAGGTACCTTTTGCTAGGATCGAGCCAGCTCCAAATCGTCTCAAAATAATATCTGAGAAAATGAGGTGACTAAAAGACTTACAATGAGGCGCTCTTGGTCACCGTCAAAAAGTTCGACAGCTTAGAGAACTTTGGGACATCTATGGACCCGCCCCAGTTGCAAGCACTATTTTCTTAACGTCAATTAGGTTTGATTGCTGTCATATATCCGACCTCTCAATTGGCCCTGATGGAATTTGCACATCCACTCCCTATCATCGGCGAGGCTTCAATTGAGCCCATGTCCCAAATGGGTATGGTGAATGTTGGTCTTACCTTTTTTGCCGTCAAGTCATTCTGCCTGCGCAACCTTTTAGATTTTTATTTAAACTGCCTTTCGGTATTCCTCACCAGTAGTCATCATCTTCCAGATAATTCTTACGTTTTTATTTGCAACCGCAATTGCCGCACGATTAGAGCCTCGCTGGTTTACCTTTTCAGCGATCCATTTACTTTTCTCGTCCGACTTTCTTTCCGCAACGCGAACTAAGGACCTGCCTCCATGTATTAATAGTGTCCGGAGATAGACATCGCCCCTTTTGCTAATTCCTAGCAAACTTGTTTTTCCGCCGCTAGAGTTTTGTCGTGGTACGAGACCTAACCATGCTGACATTTGTCTTCCATTTTTAAAAACACTGGCATCGCCCACCGCTGCAGTAATAGCCGTTGCGATCAACGGACCGACTCCATCAATTTTTGCAAGTCTTAAACAAACCTCGCTTCCTTTAAAAATTCGTTCTATTTTTTTATCAATAATTTCGATTCTTGATTGTAAATCAATTAGTTCAGCATAGAGATCAGAGAGAAATTCGTGAGTAAAGTTCGTCAGTTCATAATCTGCAGATTCCAAAATTTCTGGAATTTGTTTCCTTAAAGTCGATACACCTCTTGCTATGGCTACCCGAATTTTCCACAAAATAGCTTCCATGCGATTGCTTGCAAAATTTTTGTAACCTTTGGACTTCATTATTTTTTGAAGCTGACTCCAGATCTCATCCGTTAAAA
>JAYVPD010000189.1:0-4619 GCA_043757515.1 Pseudobdellovibrionaceae bacterium | reverse complement strand
TTTCCACAACCTAGGAATTTTTTAATTGTGCGTCAATGGCTATTCTCTTATTCTGTAAGTATGTTAGTACGATGTCCGAAATGCCATTTTGAACAACCCAAGGATCCATTCTGCGCTAAATGCGGAATTGAGATGAGCACATTTAAGCCCCCGGCGGATTCCCTTTTTGGTAAAATGGTTAAAAATGCAACGGCGGTTTTTTTCATTGTGATCATCGGGCTTTTCACCGGTACATTTTTTTTCTACAAATCAACCAAGCAAGAGATCCCAGATAACGAAGGCAGAAAATCAAATCTTTTTAAGAGGCAATACAATAGTGGCACTCAAACTGGCGAAGGTTCAAATATTGAAGTCGCTGGCACCGTTAAACCAGACGGCACGCCATCGACTGGCACTACGCCTCCTACTGATCCAAAATTAGCCGGTTCTAAAGATATAAAAGATCAGTCTCCAGAGGAAATTCGTCAGCATTTAGAAAATCAGTTATTTAAAAAAGATTCGGCCTCTAAAGACGCAGGGGCTGGGACGTCTGGCCAATATGAATTGCACGTTTATTATGCCGAAGTGTCTACCAAAGGTATGGATATGCTTCAGCAGGAAGCCCGCGCTAACGGTCAGTCGTCTACTGCGGACTTTGCCCAAGGGGTGATTAATTTGCCGATGACAAAAGTTCTTTCTTATCGGGATGAATTCAGCGTGTATTCCGAGTTAAGCAAGCACCTTGAAAAGAACAAAGCCACAGACTGGTTTCAAGGCTTAAAAAGCGCCGGGCCAGATAGTGATATTGGGATTACTCAGTCAGTGCTTGTTAAAGACAGCCCTAACGGTCGCATGCAACTTGAAATCAAAATAACTAAAAAATTTCAAGGCAACCCTAATGATCTCTCACAGAAGGGATTTCAGGTTACTGATTACCTAGGTTCAGGCGAAATGGAAAAAGAACAAACCTATTTTATGTCTGAAATACTTTCAAAATACCCGATGAGTTCACAGCAAGAATATCTGACTGCTATGAGCCCTTTTGAAATCTATAAGTCTCAAAACTTCTCTGGTGGAAAAACTTTCTCAATCTTTTTTTACACTATCGAAAATAAATAGACTTGCCCCACGGGAATGTTACAAGTCAGGGGCATGGTACATCGCTATGGAAATAAAGGTCATTTTTTTGATAAACCGTATTTATTGGGCAAACAGAATGTACCAGGCCGACCAATTCGCTTTATTGCAATGCATTTAATCGTAACCCCCGAGTATTTTGTTCCCGGAGGTGGCGGGTTCGGTGAAATTATGAATAATTCGTTCGTTTAGTATAAGCCATTGCCTATTTGCAAGATGAGTTTTAATATCTCAAAGCTTAGAATACCCGAGCTTTGAATCAAAAGGATCAGAACATGGAATTACAAATTAAGTCTTTTATCTCTGCTGAAAAAATCCAATCACGCGTTCAAGAATTGGGAAAAGAATTAACTAAAAAGTTTCAAGGTAAAGACCTGGTCGCGATTTGCGTTTTAAAAGGGTCTTTTATGTTTTACTCAGATTTAATTCGCAATATCGATACTGATCTTTCCTGCGAATTTTACGGAGTTTCAAGTTACCACGGTACTTCATCGTCGGGTGAAATCAAAGTGACTTTGGATTTAAACAAGCCAGTTGAAAATCGACATGTTTTACTTGTAGAAGACATCGTCGATACGGGCTTAACTATGAACTATTTGAAAAATTCAATTTTATCTAGAAAACCAGCAAGCCTGACTACTGTGACTTTGCTAGAAAAGCCAGATGCCCTTAAGGTGCCCTGCCAATTGGATCATGTAGGATTTAAAATCAGCAATGAATTTGTTGTTGGCTATGGTTTAGATTACGAAGGCCAATACAGAAATTTGCCTTTCATCGGCCAAGTTCAGAATTTCCAGTAAATTAATGTGATGGGCCAAACGTCAAAGCCAATATAACCGTGATAATCAAAGGTACCGCAGCGTAAAAAAGGAAAGGAATCATTTCCTGAAACACTTCTTTGCCATTTTTAGCTTTTTTTTCAGTCGACTTTTCGTATCCCATAATTATCTCTCCTAGTGGTCAGTTCAGCCCAGCTGAGCTCATGTCTTAAATTAATTTTTAAACGCGTTAAATACAACAGGAAATTTACATCGCCTTTCATCAAAGCCAAAAAGATTTTGAATGTCGCCCCTTGAGTCTATATGGTTAGCATTGGGGGGCCAAAATGAAGCAATACCTAGACCTACTTAGCCATGTTCTTGAGCATGGCGAAAAAAAATCAGATCGAACTGGAACCGGCACTTTAAGTGTTTTTGGCCATCAAACTCGTTATAACTTAAAAGATGGGTTTCCACTTTTCACTACTAAAAAATTGCATACACGCTCTATTTTTCACGAACTCTTATGGTTTATTAAAGGTGAAACAAATGTTCAATACCTGCGCGATAATAAAGTGACCATTTGGGATGAATGGGCTGATGACAACGGCGATCTGGGACCGGTTTATGGAAAACAATGGCGATCCTGGGAATCTGCCGACGGACAAAAAATCGATCAGCTCCTACAGGTCATCGAGTCGATAAAAACAAACCCGGATTCGCGACGGCACCTAGTGGTTGCCTTCAATCCTGGGGAAGTTCAAAAAATGGCACTGCCACCCTGCCACGCTTTTTTCCAATTTTATGTAAATCACGGAGCTTTGTCGTGTCAGCTCTATCAGCGCAGTGCTGATATCTTTCTTGGAGTACCGTTTAATGTGGCTAGTTATGCGCTGCTGACCCATATGATTGCTCAGGTCTGCAATCTTGGGGTAGGCGAGTTTATTCACACTTTGGGCGATGCCCATTTATATTCAAATCATATCGAGCAAGCTAAATTGCAACTGACTCGATCGCCCCTGCCTTTGCCAAAATTAATTTTAAATCCTGAAATTAAAAACATCCTAGATTTCAAATTTGAAGACATTCAGGTGCTAAATTACCAGTCACACCCGACTATTAAAGCTGAAATCAGCGTATGATTTTATCACTAGTAGCAGCGATGGCAAAAAACCGCACCATTGGATACAAAAACAAACTCATTTGGCATTTGCCGGAAGATTTAGAGTTTTTTAAAACCACAACCAAAAATAAAATTATAATCATGGGACGTAAAACGTTCGAATCTCTGCCAAAAGTTTTGCCAGCGCGATTTCATATAGTAATATCTAGAAAGCCAAGTAACGTCGTTCATGAACGAGTACAATTTGTCACGTCAGTTGACCTTGCCTTGGCGAAAGCCTCCGAACTTATCAAGCAATCGTGGGATGATGAAGTTTGTGTTATTGGCGGTGCCGAAATTTATAGTTTGTTTGTTCCAATGGCTAATAAGATTTATCTAACCGAAATAAATAAAAATTATGATGGAGATACTTATTTTCCCGAATTCGATAAAAAACTATTTCGTGAAGAAACTCTAAAACGCTCGATTGATGGCAATATTGGAATGGATTTTAAAATTTACCATCGCGTGTAAGCAACTGGCCGATTGAGAAATCAGTGCTCTCTAAAAAATGGACACTAAATCCGAAATTATCAATATGAGACGAAGACTCAAATTATTACGTTGTTAAGCTTTATTGTTGTTTAAAGCTAGACCATAAAAATTAGTGAATTCAATTAATTAAACAAATAAAAGTACGATATACTACTAGAGGCGAGGGGACGTATGCAAGATGTCGCAAGAAGGTTTACTACGAATGAAATAGCTACCATCGAGGTCTTTGGCCGAATGGAAACTATGCATGGCACTATGAAAAATCTGTCCAAATCAGGATGCTTTTTGGAACTCACAAAAGGTGAATATGTTCCTCAAGAGGGCGACTGTGTTCGCATTGTTTTGCCACTTAAGACATTAAACAAAACTAGAAATATGTTTGCACAAGTTGTTTGGAAAAAAGGACTTGGTTTTGGTCTTTTGTTTATCAAAAAAGACGATATCTCTAAAAAAATGCTTACTCGCTATCAGTAAAGTTATCGGTAAAATATTGGCCGTAGAACGGCACTCGCAATTGATAAATCTTTCAAATTCATTTTATCCAGTGAAAACTGTCGCTAAGTTTTACAGCCCAAATTTGTAAACTGTCTAAATCACTACAGTTGAAATAAAAACCCATCTCCTATATTTTCAATCTCCGGAACGTAAACCAAAACAACCCAATTAGGAGATTTTATGAAATCAATTATCTTATCAGTATTCGTATTTGCCAGCGCTGCTGTTTTTGCGGCCCCATCTTCACCAGTAAACTGTCAATTGAAAGTGAACGGCCAAGTATTGTGGACAGGAACTTCGATGGATGCTAACGGCCAAGGCGGCATTTACGATATATCAGCAAAAACCTCACGCGCGGAACGATCTTGTATCTATGCAAAAATTGACAGACAAGCAAATACAGGTCGCGTTTATATGATGGGACAATTGGTACCGTCTGCAACCGGCCAAAAGAAAGGTCTTTCAAATTCTGAAGCGCAGTCAGCAATGGCTTCTGTTGGTGGTCGTTGTACAGTTTTTTCTTGCATTGACCTGTCAACACAGGCCCCGCAGGCTCCACAGTATCCAACAACCGGAACATCTGGCTCAAGCTA
>JAYVPD010000188.1:0-4679 GCA_043757515.1 Pseudobdellovibrionaceae bacterium | reverse complement strand
GAGTATTCGGGAAACCGCACAGTACCCAATAATAAAAGGTGAAATCATCAAAATCAAAGGATTCTGTTTGAAAAGCAAAAGGGAAAATTTATGAAGCCGTTTCAATTGATAATTGCAATGATTGCCGTATTTAGTTTGATAACTGGCTGCGTATCGTTGGATTCAGTTTCAGTGACTCAGATTCCAGTGAATCGCAGTCAAAAAGTAAAGGCAGAAGCCGAGCGATTTATCGTTCTTGGTTTTAATTTTGATAACGACTATGTAAATGCGATTACAAATGATTTAAAAAATCAGTGTGCAAATGGAATGGTGTCTGGGATTTTAACTAAAACGGAATCTATAGATTATTTTCTTTTTCTTTTTTGGAAAAAAAGAGTAACGGCTTCTGGATATTGTGTTCCTAGCAAGGTTGCCACGGGCGGCGCGGATCCTAAAAAGCGTCGTCCAACCGGTGAAGAGGGTTCTGCGGATGCGCCTATTGAATCATCGCCGGAGCCCATGTGACCTGGTTACGATGTTGTTTCTTTATTCTTATGCTTGTGACTGCGGTTAGTTGCACCTACAGTGTTCATCAAGTTCCCATTTCAGGCTTTAGTCCTTACGGAGGCGAATCGGCGGGAAAGGCTATTGAATCGCATTCAAAACAATTTGTGATTATGGGGTTTGTTGATGAAACTCAATATGCCAATCAAGCCTATTTGAATTTGCAGAATCAATGCAAAGATGGAGTCGTTACCGGCATCGCAACCAAGTTTTATACTGAACATGGTTTTTTTTCATGGACGAATCATGTTGTCATGCAAGGGCAATGCGTACATCGGTAGGTTTTTACTTGGGCAGGTCTAGCTTTCGTGCAGTCTGGTTAAAAAGTAGTTTAGGACACTTTCACTACTCATCTATACTAACTTAAAACCATGTTAAAAAATCTTGCTAAGATACTATTTAGTTTAATTGTGATTCCTGCGTTTATTGCAGGGGGGATTTGGTATCTCGACAGCAAAGATTTTTTTATTTTATCTGAATTAAATTTTAAAACTGAGCTAAGCAAATCATCAAATTTAGAAAAACCAAGCAAAGCGGTTTTAAATAGTGAAATTTCAATGCTGTCTCAAAAACTAGATGGTTATAAAGGGAACTCTTTATTTAATGTCGATTTAGAAAAAATCCAGAAAACAATTGAAGCTGAAAATTGGGTTAAGTCGGTAGAAATTTATAGGGAGTGGCCGAATCGATTAAAAATAGTGATAGACGCCTACGATGTGTCCCTGTTGTTTTGGCAAAGTGAAAAAAAGATTTATCCAATTTTAGAAAATAATAAAATTTTAGAGCCTCTTGATATCGGGCAGGCTCCGGACCGGGCTATCACTGTTGAAAAGAAAATATTCACTGAATCAAAAATTCGTGAAAAAGCGGTTTTACTTGTAAAGAGTTTGCCAACAAAAGGTTCGTATTCGTCGGCGAAAATTTCTGAAATTGGATACAACCCCAAAGAAGGATTTTGGACGGATCTATTAAATAAAGAATTACGAGTCAAATTAGGTAATGAAAATTTTGAAAGTAAATCGATTAGAGTTTCACAAGTTATTGACTACATCGAGAATAAACAAATTGAAGCGCGCGTCATAGATGCGAATCTTTCACAGAAAGTTCTTGTCAGGTTGCGTAAGGATCCCTAAGCTAAAGTTATAGGACCAAAAGTATTGGTTCTTAAGCTCTACATCTAAAGTCTAGGATGATTTTGGATGATAGAGTTCACTAGTTCTGTCTGGCACTAGCCAGATCTGGCTTAAGGACATGGAATGACTGGCCTAAAAAGTGGACACAAATCAAAATTTCCCGTACTCGCGGGCATCGATATCGGTTCGACGAAAGTTTGTTTCGTTATCGGAATAGTAAATGAAGAAAACAAAATTGAGATTGTTGGTGTTGGGCGTGCGCCAAATGCGGGCATTCGCCAAGGCATTGTCGTGAATATTGAAGCGACTCAAAACTCAATTAAAAAAGCAAAAGATGAAGCCGAACTAATGGCGGGCTACCAAGTGGAAGAAGCTTGGGTTGGCGTCAGTGGAACGCATATAAAATCATTTGATTCCAAAGGCATGATTGCAATTAAAAACAAAGAAGTCGCAACGTCTGATATTGAACGCGTGATCGAAGCGGCCAAGGCTGTTGCGGTCCCTGCGGATCGGCAGGTGCTGCATGTTTTACCTCGCGAATATAAAGTCGACACGCAGGATGGGATTTCTGATCCAATCGGAATGTCAGGGATAAGATTGGAAGCTAACGTTCACATTGTTACAGGTGGGCAGACGGCTATTAATAATACAATCAAGTGCGTAGAAAAAACGGGTGTTCGGATAAACAGTTTAGTTTTAGACCCATTGGCCGCATCGCTGGCTGTTGTATCTGAAGATGAAAAATCATTGGGTGTTTGCGTTGTTGATATGGGCGGCGGAACCTGCAATTTATTATATTATGTAAATGGCAGTGTCGCTCACACTAGTGTGATTCCTGTTGGCGGTCAACATTTTACTCATGATGTGGCGATTGGTTTACGAACGCCTCAAGTGGCAGCTGAATATTTAAAAGTAAATCATGGGTATGCAATTGGTTCACAAGTAGACGAAGCGCAAACAATTGATGTTCAAGGGGTGGGCGGTCGAAAATCGCGTGAAATTCCAAAGCGAGATTTGGCGGACGTCATCGAGGCACGGGCAGAAGAAACTTTGAATTTAATTTATCATGATATGAAAATGAGCGGATTATTGCCAATGCTGGGCTCGGGTGTTGTCCTTACGGGCGGTGCCAGCCAGCTTGAAGGTTTAGTTGAAATGGCTGAATTTATTTTTGAAATTCCTGTTCGACGGGGGTCTCCAACTGGCGTAGGTGGTTTAACTGACGTCGTAAAATCCTCTGAATATGCAACATCTGTTGGTTTGATATTATACGGATACAATCAAAATAAAAATTTATACATAAAACTTGGTCAAGAGATGAAGAGCTCTGATTCTGGAGAAGGCCTGACGAGACGACTTAAGGATTTATTCGGGCAAATTTTTTAATGGGGGAGAGTCATGTTTGAACTTGAAGAAAATATTAATATAGGGGCGAACATTAAAGTGGTCGGCGTTGGTGGTGGCGGCAGTAATGCAGTAACTACAATGATCGAAGGTCAAATGACCGGCGTCGAATTTATTGTTGCGAATACGGATATTCAAGCATTGAATGCAAATAAAGCGTCTTCAAAAATTCAATTGGGCTTGGATCTTACTAAAGGTTTGGGCGCAGGCGCTAATCCAGATATTGGCCGCCGAGCTGCGATTGAATCTTACAATGAAATCGTAGAAAAACTTGAAGGTGCCGACATGGTGTTCGTTACCGCAGGTATGGGCGGCGGTACTGGTACTGGCGGCGCACCGGTCGTTGCAAAAATCGCTCGGGAATTGGGCGCCTTAACAATTGGTGTTGTCACGAAGCCGTTTTTGTTTGAAGGAAAAAAGCGCGGCAAGCACGCAGATGCTGGACTGCAAGAACTCCAAGACAACGTGGATACGTTAATTGTAATTCCCAATCAGAAATTACTTAGTATTGCTGGTGAAAAAACTCCGCTGCTAGAGACTTTTAAAAAAGCAGATGAAGTTTTACTTCAGGCTGTAAAAGGAATCTCTGATTTAATTAATATTCGCGGATTGATCAACTTGGATTTCGCAGACATTCGTACAGTTATGAAAGAAAAAGGAATGGCGATCATGGGCACGGGATCGGCAAAAGGTGAAAACCGAGCCGTTGAAGCTGCGACCTTTGCGATTTCATCACCGCTTCTTGAAAATATTAAAATTGATGGCGCAACTGGTATAATTATAAATGTCACAGGCGGTTCAGACTTGAGCCTGTACGAAGTCAACGAAGCTTCGACATTGATTACAGAAGCAGCTCATGAAGATGCTGAAATTATTTTCGGTGCGGTTATTGATGATTCCTTGGGTGATGAAGTGCGCGTGACTGTCATTGCGACTGGTTTTCACGAACATGATGAAAAGAAAAATTCAGTTCAAGATGCATTCAGTGGCATGCAGAATTTTTTAAATACAGCGCCTATTCAAATGCCTCCGTTGAATATTCCACCACCTTCGATGAATCCATTAATGGCAAATCCAAGTATTAATTTTGAATTGCCTCCAATTTCGACTGTTCAGAACTCAGTGAATCAGTTTACTCATGATTCTCAGATTTCGGCGTTACCAGAAGTAGCTGTTGAAGTAACTCCCGCTCCAACATATCAACAACCGATTCAACAACAGCCAGTTCCTCAGCCAATAGCTCAGATGGTGGCACAGCCGATTCAGACAGCTCAATTTCCTATTCCATCAAATGTTCCGGCGCAGGAAGCTCACCCGGTAATATCGCCAAATGAATCGCTGTTAAATGCTCGAGACATGCTGATGGCAAAAGCGCGTGCTTTCAAAGAAAGTCAGGAATTGAAAAGCAAACATACGGGCCCCGAGCAACTTTCTATGATTTTGGAAAATGAATCGGCTTCACTAGAAGAAGCCCGAAAAATGGCTCGAGATGTTTTGTCATCCAGCTTTCACGGTCAAAATTTAGACGTGCCTTCTTTTATTAGAAAGCGCCAAAACATGGAATCTGAAAATAAAAGCGAGTAGTGACCAGTTATTTTC
>JAYVPD010000187.1:0-4686 GCA_043757515.1 Pseudobdellovibrionaceae bacterium | reverse complement strand
GCGGCTTACTGCAGAATAAAACCTAGGGTTATTTTTTAAAAATATTCGAGACTTGGGTCGGATTGTTGCGTCTTTTTTGCAGTGTCTGAATTACAGTTCACCGAAGGTCGTCTTAAAATTATTCAGGTGCTTAAATCGAAAAGTCCACAATCTATTTATGCTTTGGCGAAACTTTTGGGACGGGATTTTAAAAATGTTTACGATGATGTTATCTTTTTGTCCCAGCTAGGAATCTTAAAGGTCGAAGAAGCTGATACTGGTCGAAATCAAAAAAAACCTGTTCTTGTATGCGATAAAATTTTGTTTGCGATGGCGAGTTGAAAAGACCTTGGGGTTCATCAGACACGGCGCTTGCTTTTATTATATTTATACTGCTGCAGAATAAAAGTATTTCATTTGTACTGTTAATCAAATTGCAGTTATTTCTAACTCATGTATTATCTATTAGGGTCTTGATTAATAATACATGAGGTGTAGATGTGGCGCATTATAGAACACGATACGTAGAAAACTGGCTTAAGAAACTAATCGGCTTTAGTCCAATTGTTGGTATCTTAGGCCATCGCCAAGTAGGTAAAACCACCTTGACCGAGCGAATAGGCGGCGATTACTTTACCCTTGACGATAAAGATACATTAGCTCATGCCACAGAAAAGCCCACAGATTTTTTAAACTTCATTTCCCGTAAGAAAAATCCGGCTGTTCTAGATGAATGCCAATATGCTCCAGCGTTATTTCCTGCCATTAAAGAGCACGTTAGGAAAGATAAAAAACCGGGACAATTTATTTTAACGGGATCTGTGCGTTTTACCTCACGCAAAGCAATCCGCGAATCATTGACTGGAAGAATAATCAATGTCGAGGTACCGCCTCTGGGTGTGAGCGAAATTTTGGAAATCAATAGGCCGAATTTTTTTAGTTCGCTAATGAGCTCCGATCTAACAAAAACGCTTAAACGACAGGGTACAGATTTGAATCAAGAGATTGTGCGGTCATTAGATAAGTTCCCTAGACTTGGTGGTCTTCCAGGTGTTTGTTTTGTCCGTGATGAAAAAATTCGAAATGCAAAATTTGAGGCTCAGATTGAAACGCTCCTTGACAGAGACTTAAGACTTATAGTTGAAACAACTTTACCGTTTGTAACACTCCGACGAGTTTTGACAGAGTTGGCAGGTCGTATTGGGGAACCACTTAATACCGCCGAAATTCAGCGTCGTACACGGGTTTCTGTAAATACATTAAAACGGCTTCTTTTTGCATTTGAGGCGATGTTTCTTATTCAAATCGTTCCATCTTACGACAAAGCCGGCCAGCCGCTACTTTTTTTTATGGATTCTGGCGAAGCAAATCACCTAGCCACGTTGACTCCAGAACAAGAGTGGTCTCAAACTATTTTTTGTCAAATTAAAGCAAATACTTCCTCAATAGAAAATGTTGCTGTTCCGCCCATTCAAATAACGCATTTTAAAACCCGAGGTGGAACTTTTATTCCATTGGTTTTAAAAGCTGGCGCTAAGAGTTACGGGATTTTACCTCGTACCGAGTCGATGAGTATGATGTCGATTTTATCTCAGGCTCAAAGCTTTCTAAAGTCGACGAAAGCGACAGGCATTTTAATTTTGGATAAGAATATTGAGAATGTTGAAAATATTAGTGAGAATATAATAATAGTGTCTCCACAAAAAATATTAATTTAAAATTCGTTTAACAATTTTATGGTTATGGTGAGCTTGCGAATTTTTCTTCGCTGATTTCCGCCCACGTCCTTTCATGTCTTTTGATTTTGAGTTTGATTTAAATTAGAAATCAATAGCCCATTTCAAAATGAAAGAGGAAAGCATTAATTTAAAATTTGATAACGGAACCCTGGTTTCAAAAAAGTGCGTAGATACGACCGATGAGTCTGAGTTTCAATGGGATGCGCGCACAAAAAATTTCAGAGCCCCGGCCCGTGCTTATGCAAAGTTTAAAGATCACTTTGATGTAAAAAACTTTGCTGATAGTAAAATAAAAACCCCACTCAATTTTTCATTCAAGCACGAGCTACGGCCTTATCAAATCGAAGCTCTGCAGGCCTGGAAAGATAATAACTTTGCAGGAATAGTCTGTTTGCCTACAGGCGCGGGTAAAACAAAAGTCGCTTTAGCTGCAATGGCGAAATTAAAAATTCCAACTCTCTGTCTTGTGCCTACAAAAATTCTAGCCCATCAGTGGATTAAAGAAATCAAGGAGGTCTACTCTGGGCCAGTAGGGCTTTATGGTGATGGCGAACACCATCTCGAATTAATCACAGTGGCTTCATTTGAAAGTGCTTATCGTCACATGAAAAGCTTTGGTCAAAAATTTAAATTTTTGATTATAGATGAAGTTCATCATTTCGGCCTTTCAAAACGAGACATTACTCTTGACATGTCAATTGCCGAATATCGCCTTGGCTTAACTGCTACTATTCCTGACCTAGATCGTCTCAAGTCCTTAGAAAAACTTATTGGTCCGCTAGTGTACACGAAAAAAATTGAAGATTTAAAAGGCAAATACCTTGCAGATTTTGATCATTTCACAATTGGAGTCAATCTTTCGTCTGCAGATCGTTCAGTATACGAAGAAGCCATGGGATATTTTAAGCACTATAAACTGACTTTTGAACGGGATTATGGTCAATTTGACTGGCAAAGTTTCGTCAAAAAATCTTATCAAAGCAAAGAGGGCAAACGAGCTTTTGCTTGTTTAAAAAAAGCTCAAAAAATTGCACTTTTTAATGATGAAAAATTAAGATGCCTGAAAAAAATTCTTCTACAGCATCCAAGTAAAAAAATAATCATTTTTGTTCCGCAAAACGAAGCAGCGTACACCATCGCAAAATGTTTTTTCATTGCCCCCATAACTTCTGATATCGGGAGAAAAGAGCGAGCTCAAATTCTCGAGAATTTTAAGTCAGGAAAAATTACCCGTATCGTGTCGTGTAAAGTTTTAAACGAAGGTTTCGACATTCCAACGGCGGAAATTGCTGTGATTCTTGGCGGTTCTGGCATCCAGCGCGAACAAATTCAAAGGATTGGCAGGGTGTTAAGACCATTTTTAGGCAAAAAAGCATTAATTTATGAAATAGTTTCTAAGGATACACTTGATGAAAGAAGATCTGATCGGCGCAATCAATAGCCAAAAAATTCGGTCTATCCGGCCAAATTTTTTTTGTCAGAACGATATTCCATGGATTACCAAACTCGTAAATGAGGTTACTCCTTTTGGCGGCCGACCGTTTAGAGATCTAAAGGCGCGGTTTAAAGAGCCCTTTTTATTTGAGGCTCCAAAATTTAAACTAAAAATTGCGGTTCAAGTCATAGTAAGCCGATTAAAATTTAAAGAAGTTAGAGATATAGACCCCAAAATTTTCCGACATGAGCTCTTTACGACTTTTGAGCGAAATGGAAATATTCAAGAAATTTTGGAAAAATACCAGATAAATCCAGCCGAAGCTCGTGACTTGATGTTTGCCGATTTCAAAGAAAACAGCATTATCCTAAATTGTCAAATTGACATTGAACCGCTAAAAATAGTGCAACTTGCTAACGACTTAGTCATTCGAAGTGAAATCTTTAAAGCGCATTATTTACAAATTGAAGTCTTAGGCGACGTGCGCAGACTCGTTCGCCAGGCAAAACTCGATGGCTTGATTTGTGAAGTGCGTAAAATTCGGGACACACACGGGATAGTTCTTAGAATTTCTGGGCCACTTGCACTTTTTAGACAATCTAAACTTTACGGTTCATGTTTTTGCAAAATATTAGCGTTTTTGCCGTGGACCGAGTTTTTTAAATTGAAAGCATTTTTCAGATTAAATAATGAGAATTTTATGGTGCAACTTCAATCTGGAGATCCCATAAAACCGCATTGTGGAGAAACAAGTTTTGACAGCAAGCTTGAAGAAAATTTTGTAAAAACTTTTTCGAAGTTTAAGGATCACTGGGATTTAGTTCGAGAACCTGAACCAATCGAACTTGCCAATGGCCAGCTCATGTATCCTGATTTTAAAATCATTTCGCGTTTTGATCCTGCGCGATTTTGGTTTGTGGAAATTGTTGGGTTTTGGACGGAAGATTATTTGGCTAAAAAATTTGAATCGCTAAATGAAGTCAATAATAATAATTGGCTTATCTTTTTAAAAGATAATAAGTCCGAAATCACGGTGAAGTTTAAAGAACTTAAAAATGTTTTGATATTTAAAAGAAAAATCAATCAAGCTGATATCGAAAAGTTTTTGTCATGATAGGCGCTACTTTTTCTTGGTTCGTACTAGGCGAAACCCTGAGCCTAGATAATGTTCTGACGCCACATGTCGTGCGGATACGCGACAAAGCTCCATGGGACTATCCCAATCACATCCTCGAAATACCCGACTCCAGCCAGTGGCAATTTTTTTTGGATTATCTGTAATAGGAGTTGATCGGTAAATACTTAGATTTTGCACCCATTCGTTAACATTACCTAAAATGTCAAATAGTCCATAGGCATTAGGCTGTCATGAGAGATGTCAATAAAGAAAAATATCTTCCTAAGCCGTATTCAATCCAGAACACAGTTTGTCTACTATATAGCTTCGCATAATTAAACGGTCATGTTTGTTTTTCAATGATAGTATTTTATCCTACGTAAAGGGAAAATTACTATGCGAGCAAGGATGCTTGA
>JAYVPD010000186.1:0-4693 GCA_043757515.1 Pseudobdellovibrionaceae bacterium | reverse complement strand
TCTTTTTTTGACTTCAAGGAGTTTTGCATTTGCCAACTGGGACTCAGCCACTGATCGCCGGAGATCGACAGATGAGTAGGTACTGATGGATTCTTTTCGAATTTAAACAGAGGCATTTTATGACTCATAAGGCGTTTCCACCTTTTAAGTCAAGGTATTGAAATTTATATGGATTTAATGCTTTCTCAAGTTGAGTCACC
Source organism: Pseudobdellovibrionaceae bacterium (assembly GCA_043757515.1). Lineage (GTDB taxonomy): Bacteria > Bdellovibrionota > Bdellovibrionia > Bdellovibrionales > Bdellovibrionaceae > UBA2316. The sequence continues at coordinate 4,493 of JAYVPD010000186.1, read as the reverse complement.
AAATGTTTGACAGCGTTTCAACCTGAGACGCTGTCTAAACATTCAAAAATCCCATTTTATTTCAAAGGTTTAGACCAAAATATAAATTGGACCGCGATCGCGTGCCAATGTCAGTCGGTTTGCAATTTCTCTAGTTGGATTAAGAAAAAACAGCCGGGATGGCTCACATTTTTGGAGGATTTATGAAATCGCAATATAAACAGTGGTTCTTGTATGGAACCTTATTCAGCGCTCTGGGATTTGTAATCTCGGGCAGTGACCCACATATTGAAGGTCAAGTTCAGTTTTCATCAATGGAACGAATTCCTGCAGTCTCTAATTTAGATGCCGCTGTCGGAACTACTGATGAATCACGTAAAAAAATACTCGCTTCAATTAAATTGAAACTCGCAACGGGCAAAACATTAACACCCGAAGAAGCCGCGGTCAAAAAAGCGGCCGATGAAGCCGAAGCGGCAAAGAAAGCGGCAGTAGCACCAGTGGAAACTGGAGTCGTAGTAGACGATACAGCAGCTGGAACCGTAGGAACCGATGCTACAGTAATAGTATCAGGTTCAGCACCTGCAAAGCCCGGTGGCGCCAGATCAGAACAAGTAAGGGGAACACCAACAGCTGTTGCCCCAGCAACAAATGCAAAGCCAGATAAATTTGACGACTATATTGTAACCGTTCAGGAAGATGGAAAGAGCAAAAAATACCAGGTTTTTTTAACCTATCGAGGGAAAGAAGGAACTTCAAGGGCAGTTTTTTATGGAGTAACAGAGGGAACCGATTGTCCAAAGTGCCGTGGAGAGATTGGAGAAGTTCCATTTAAAGGGGCCGCAGACAATTTCGCTGAAATTAAAAGACAATTAGAAGACGGTTTAATTGCTAAAGAAGCTAAAAAAGTAAGAGAAGCAAAAAAAACAAAACTGGCTAAAAATGAAGACAAGGATGACAGTAAAGACGATGAAGAAGAAACAGACGGTGCAAAACTACTTTACAAAAAAATAGACAAAGCTTGCAAGCATTTAGACGGAAAAGCCGAACTTGAATGTAAATCAAAGCGATTCATCGAAACTTTAAAAGCATCTAAAAAAGCGGCAAAAGGTAAAAAGAAAAAAGACCTTACTATTACAGACGCTGATGCTTTGGCCTACTTTGATGCCAATCTAAAAGATTTTTTGAAAGACATGCTAACCCACAAGTTCGAAGTACCACAGGTTTCATTGGCTTTGGCCGACGCTTACGAAACTAGAAGCGTGCTTAGTGACTATCGAAAAGACAAAGATTTGGCTATCAAAGAAAAAACGATGGCTAAAAACCTAATTCGAGATCTATTACGAAGTATTGATGGCGAATACAAAGACACGAGAAAAGAAATCTCATCTTTGTACAAAGATTCTTTGGCTGATCAAGAACAAGAAGTCCTTTCAAGTCTTCGCGACATGGGCACAGCACGAAGTTCGAACGACGCACTGGGATTCAAAACTAGCTGGGGAAGCTTTTTGGAAAACTTTGGATTTCTAAAATCACTCAATACAGATTTATATTCTACAATGAATGACAGCATGGGTTTTGCTCGAAGAAATGGATTAGTGGACAGCGATATGTACCGCGATATTATGAGAGAATTAACTGATACTCGTTCGTCTGTACTTAAAGATTTTATCAATAATACTAATTTAGTTAAGCAAGGTTCAGCAGATTCACTTGATAGTCCGGGAGCAGTCGTAACAAACGCTCTGCGAGGCCTTCGCGGCACTAACGGCACTCGAAGCGCAACAGCAGCTCCATTGCTAAGAACTGGCTTACGTGGCGGTCAATAATCCCCACGCAGCGAACTTACTTTACAAATTTTGAATTGGTCCTCCCCCAAGTCCAGGATGGATTTGGGTTTTGGAATAAAAATGACTTTAGAACTGCAAACCGATTTTAGATACAAAGCCGTATGTAAAATTATTGTCTGATCCCGGCACCGCATCTGTCTTAAATGCTCCGCCCGGTGATAAAAATCCCACTTGATTTACCCACTGCACTTTTTCACGCAATTTATAAACAAGCTCAATATCATACTCAATACCTAGATCTTTTGCGATTCCATTTGCCGACAAAGGCTTAGCTACCAATTGTCCCCAAGTGATTGTTTGATTTAGATCCATTTTATCACTCCAGCGATATTTAAAAACAGGCGAAATGTAAAAAGCGTTACTGATCGCTTCGTCATCTGGGCTGTTTGCTACAGATAAATTTACAGTGTCCCGAATAGCGCCTGATCTTAAAACATCGTATGTGCCCAAGCGATGATTGAACATCAAGAAAGCTACATCATAATTGCGGTCAAATTGAAAACCTTCATAATCGTTTGTATCTGGATTGTCGCCGCTCGCTATACCGGCACGTAAGTTGTAATTCCAATTCGATTCAGTTTTGAATATCCATTCTGTGGCGACTCCGTATCCATTGGCTTTCACGCTTTCGCCATTTTTGGCCAAACCTAAATCACCTGATAAAAATCCGGCTTCCATTCGAAAACTAAAAAAATCCCAGTCTTTGGACAACAAGAAATTAGTTCTCTGAACATTCATATCACCTTGCCTAGAGTCCGCTACGCCACTGCCGCTGCCCGCGCCGACTGGAATGTCGTTCGCGCCAAAACTAGCTTTGCGCCGCTCAAGCAACACACCGATTTGATTTCCAGTTTGTTTGTTGTCATATAGAATAGAGAATCCTTCATCTTGAACGAGCGTACCTTGCTGATAGCCATCGTCAAAGTGCCTTGAAATAAATGGCATCAAGGTCATATTGTCGATCAAGAATTTATACGCCACTTGATCACGATTGTTATTCCAGTGGTCAAACAACCTGTCACCCGCGCTATAATTCATTCCGATACCAAATTCAAACGGAGCTCGACCAATAATTAAGGAGCCATTTTCCTGGCTGATATTCAGATACATTTGCGATGCTTTGATAGGAACACTTGTTGAATTCCTGCCCAGCGCATTTGATTTTGATGTGTAGGTGCCAGAATCAGAATTACCGCGTCCCCAAATCGACCCCAAATAGGAATTGTAGCTAGAGTCCGCATCACCCATTACTTCAAATCGCGTAACGACTTGAATGCCATCAGAAACAATCAGCTTAGGTGACAAATAGAGATACTGCATTCCATATGACTTTCGCGCATACGGAGTGGCCAGGCTGGGGCGATCAATTTCTAAATACTCAAAACGATAGCCGCCTTTCCAATCAATTTGATTGGCCAAACCCAAATTAGCCAGCGTCACTAAAAATAAAAATATCTTCATATTGTTCCCAATCCTGTTAAACAGCTGCGCAGTGCGAAGCTCTATTTCATTATTCCTAAAACATCAGACTCGCGGATAACCATGACTTTTCCACCCTCGATGTCGACTTTGCTTCCCGAAAATTGAGAAAACACAACATGGTCCCCTACTGAAACATCTAACGGTTTTACTTTGCCTTTTTTATTCATGTGCCCACGGCCAATTGCCATGACTTTACCTTTAAAATTTCCAGAAACATCCGTTGCAGTTTCAGGAATGTACAATCCGCCCGCCGTCATCTTTTCACCTTCGCCCACAACGACGACCATTCGATCATCAAGTGGTTTTAAAAAACTTTTATAAAAGTCTTCTGATTTCACATCTTTTTTAGGCATTGAATGACTAGCCATATACTTCGTTGGCGCTGCTTGAGTCGACTTGCTTGCTGTCCCTTTTTTAGCGACTTTAGGTGGAGTTGGTTTTTTGGCAACAGCGGGTTTACTTGCACCTTTTGGTTTCGCTTTTACGGCAACAGGTTTTTTGCCAGCTGGTTTTGCTTTTGCAGATTTTGCCTTGACCGTTTTCGCTTTGATCGTTTTCTTAAAAGGCGATTTTTTTACCGGAGCTGATTTTTTCTTAGATTTAGCCATTTTTCTTTAGTTCCTCTTCGTAATATTTTTTGTACATAATGTCCCACTCAGGCGAGCCTTCCATCACGTTTCGTTTTAGCGACGCCACTTTGGCTCGTGCCCTTGTATCAATGTCTGTATCTTTGTCTACAAATTGTTTGATCGCCACTTTGGCCAATCTCAAGGCCTGGTCTTCATCTGTGTAGTTAACCAAGTCATCATTCCAAATTTTATCCGTTAATATGTGAGCCCAATGAGATTGGCGTTCTTCAGACAAAATCATAAAATCACCTTTTTATCTTTAGCGAGTTTTTGCTTTAGCATCGGGTACATTTTAAAACGCTGAAATTCGCCGGAATTGGATTTTTCTAATTTATCCAACATTTGATTCACTTCGGCTTCTAAGTCCAATTCTTTTTGAAGATCGGCTTTTATAGCGTCCATCATCGTGTTAAAAACTTTTTTTTCATCGGCTTTAAATTCAATCACGGCATTTTCTTTCCATGATTTCAAAACTTTATTGACGATGACTTCGAGCTGCTGATTTGTTAGTTTCATATATATGCCTTCAATTCGAAATCGATTAAAGACTATT
>JAYVPD010000185.1:0-4694 GCA_043757515.1 Pseudobdellovibrionaceae bacterium | reverse complement strand
TGAAACATACTTTCAAAACATGCTGGTCCACAGCTAAAATCTAATGTCTGAGCAACTCTAGGAAGACTATTGGACATGGGCGACCAACTTGGCTGGCTCATCATTTTTCAAAATAAAATAGGTCACTATAATAAAAACGAAAGTTAACACGAACGGTTTGGCTTCTAACGGTTGATGAAAAAGTACAGCCTCTGCTGGCTGAATCACTAACGAAGCCACAAGCGTTGGAAATTCTGCAATCGCAATGTCAGCGACATCGTAAAGTTTCATCGTGGCATAGTAGGCACAAAACATGGCTAGGCCGGACACGATTCCTAAAACAATTAAATTAGAATTCCAGTTAGGCGAAATTATAATCGGCTCGGTGATTTTTTGTACCGCTCCAAATACGATTAAAGCCAAGGCAGGAGTCATTGTTGTGATTGCTCTATTTTCTTGCTGCATACTCTTTTTAATAAATGAATACCCAAAACACAGTAATATGAGCCCAACAAATAGACTGCTAAGACCTAAAAGCCAGTTCGTCTGAGATTGAATGCCCAATCCATATATTGCCAGTAACACGATGGAAACACAGGACAAAGTCTTTGCACGAATAGACGAGGTCTGACCAATCCAAGATCCAAGAATGACTAGCATTGGGATATCGGCATTGGATAGCACTGAAACAGCTGAAGCGGACAGCCAGCGATAACTTGCGGTTACAAATGTCAACGCCAGGCCAGCGACCACAGCGCGAACAAATTGATTTTTTATCGATCGAGGTATTAAGGAATGCCCTTGGGCTTTGGCCCAAATGCCTGTTAAGACAAGGCTACCAAATCCACGCAGACACATACTCTCAGAAAGAGCCACATCGGCAACTGCCAAGCTTCGAATCGTTAGACCCAGAAGAGATATACTTACTGTTAAGGCGACCGACCATCTACAGAACTCTGGTTTTAACAATGACTTCATTTTGCCCCCATAGGATCTATGAGGACAATTACTACCTGAATTTTATAGGGTCGAAAAATGATTAGTTTTTATCAATTTCGTTCAATTAAAGTAACGAATTAGGATACGCATTTTTATTTAGTAAGGGCCGCTAAGCGTATTTTTTCTGCCACTTGATTGATAACATAATCCAGAGCTTGGGTTCTAATGCGGTATTTTGGCCATACAGCCACTATTTTATAGTCGGCGTCCCAACCTCTGGGGATGTAGGTTTCAATCTCGTTTCGATGGCTGTACGCTAAAAAGTCGGGTAGCAACGTCCAAGTATGACTGTGCTTTAAAGCTTTAATGGCGACATCATAGCTATCATACATGTTTGAAATTTTTGGCTGCACTCGCATACGCTGAAATGCTGGGTGATTTTCACAATTTTCAATCCCTTGAGCTGCCAAGGCCGCTATCATCGGGTAGCGATCTAAATCTTCGATTCGACGATCCTTTAAAAACGGGTGCTTTTTACCTAAGGCTATTACAAGGCGCCCTTGATGCAATAATTCTTGTTCATGATTGGGCCCCGATTGAGGCGAAAAGCAAATTCCCATATCAATTTCACCGCTGTCCACCCGCGCCAGCACTTCTCCAGAGCGTAAAGTTTGAAGGGTGGCGGTCAAGGCCGGGTGTTCCTCTTGAATACTCATCCAAACCGGAGTTAAAAATTCAGAGCAAAGAGTATGGGTTGCAGCCATTCGATAGTGGCCCCGCATAGTCGATTGTTCGGAAGCCAGCTCTTCACGAATTCGACTGGCTTCGGTCAACAGAAATTCGGCCCGATCTAGAAGCAGTTTTCCATGTTGAGTGAGTTTGATTTGACGACCGATTTTTTCAAACAGGGCTCGACCGAATTCGTCCTCTAAAGCGGCGATACTGTGACTGATGGCGCTTGGAGAAATATTTAAAAAGCGGGCCGCTTGGCCAATATGTTGGCGGCGGGCGGTTTCTACAAAATATTGGAGCTGATCAAATTTCATCTCGCACGTCCTCTGCGATGGACACTATCAATCATTCTATTTTTTTCAACAATTAATATGAATTTAGATCATTTTTATTCACTGTAATTATCGGCTAGGTTGCACGTATTCAGTTTACTATTTTAAGGATGACTAAAATGATTGCGACCTCAATGAATCAAATCGAATATAAAGACGCGTACGGAATCTTGTGCGGCCAATTGCCAAACGTGCATCACAAAGGGGCTTTAAATCCTACGTTTTGCCGAATTCCAAGTTTGGGTCAAACCACACTCCATGCTCATTTTGAGCCGGAAATTTTTTTCATTATCAGGGGTTCTGGTGAAATAGATACTGATGGCAAAGTTAAACCCATTCACGAAAGTGACCTAATTCAAATCCCCGCGTACGTGCGCCATTCTATTAGAAACACTCAGATTGATCCGTTAGAATTTCTCTCTATATATAGTCAGGACTCAGATATTCCAGCACTTCCGAACACGACGATAATTACGGCGGCACCGCCTACACCCAATGGTCCCCTCCATCTGGGACATATCAGTGGGCCTTATTTGGCTAGTGATATTGTTGCCCGGTATCTTAAATCCAAACAAGTCACAGTTTCTAGCCATAGCTTCACGGACGATCATCAAAACTATGTAAATGAAAAAGCACAAAGTTTACAAACTGACTATGACGAGTTTCAAACAACCCAGCGAAGCAGGATTCAAAAAGCCTTTCGGAATCTAAATATCAAATTCGATGATTTTTTTGAACCAAGAACTGATAAAAAATATCAAACGAAAGTCGTCGAGTTCGCAGCTAGAGCTTTGAATGCTGGTATTATTCAAAAAGAACTTCTGCCACTTCCCTATTGCAGTCATTGTGATATATTTTTAATAGACGCCCTGATCAATGCAAAATGTCCCGAATGCCATTCGTCCAGTCGTGGAGCCTGCGAATCGTGTGGAATCGTTGTTTCACCGGCTGCCCTTCTCGAGCCATCATGCGCCAGATGCAACAAGTCTTCAGAATTTCAAGAAGTCGAGGTTCATACGTTTTCACTAAGTCGTTTTTTACCTTTGATTACCGATGATTTAAAGAATCAGTTTTTGCCGATCCGATTACGCAAGTTAGTTGAACGGGTTCAAAGCAAAAGTAATTTGAAATTATTGGTTTCCCATCCCCACAACCACCAAGCTGGAATTTTAGCACCGGATCTAGATAACAATCTTCACGTTTGGTTTGAAATGGCAGCGCAATACGAGGCGTATTCAAAATCCTCTTCAACATGGATTCATTTTTTTGGTTTCGACAATAGTTTTCACTATTTACTGTTTATTCCGGCTCTTCTAAAAGCCATGGATACCAACGCCCGTCTGCCAAGTGCAGTTGTTACTAACGAGTTTCTGACATTAGATGGCTTGAAGTTTTCAACCAGCAGAAATCATGCTATTTGGGCAGATGATTTTAAAGGCGATTCGGATTTTCTTAGACTTTACTTATGCACTTTAAGACCCCAAACATCGGAGTCAGATTTCAAGCTGGACTCCTTTGCTCAATTTTCCTACCAGTTGCAAATGCAAATTCAAAAAATTATAGTAAGAGCACAAGAATTAGAAACCAACCCGGATTCAAAACCAGCAATGTCAGCCGAGCAAAAAGCGTGTCGGTTTAGTCGCGATATAGATGCCTACTTTGCCCTACCGAACATCAACATTCGCGCGGCTAGTCGTCATCTTGTATCCTATTTAGACGAAGTTATCGATCAGTTCGGTGATGATTGCGATGATGTTTATAGGCTAGAAGCCCTCATGCCAACCCTTTCGATTTTTATGCCCATCAAGGCACATGAGATTAATTTGGCTCTACACAATTTGACGGAGCACGCATGAATGATACAGAATTTGATATTGCTATTGTCGGAGGGGGTTGTCTAGGCAGCAGTATTGCCTTTGAACTTTCGCGCCTGGGATTTCGAAATCTAATACTACTAGATCATGGCAGACACACTGTTAGTGCCACCACTCATTCTGGTGGTATGATTCGCACATTTCATGAAAACAGCAATCATATTGAAATGTCGACTAATACAATCAAACTTATAAAATGCTATCAAGAAAAAGGAATTTTGACAGAACAAACGAAGTCCAATGGAAGCCTCTATTTTTTTGATCAAAAGCGATATAGAGACTACGAAACCAATTTGAAAATGATGGCCACAAGGCAAATACCATTTGAAGTGCTAACCTCGCAGCACGGTCAAAGGCGGTTTCCACAATTTAACTGGCCTACTCATCAATCAGCAATTTATGAGCCTTTGGCTTTTCACTTGTCGCCCAGCCGTTTTTCAAATGAGCTGCTTCAAGCCGGCATACATGCGGGATTAAAATTGATAGATAACTTTGAAGTCGAGCGAATTTGTTTTTTTAAAAATCGCTATCGAATTTTTAATGTTCATAAAAACTCTGGAAACTTGATCACTGCTAAAACTCTTATTTTAGCTGGCGGCGCGCGACTGCTGCCACAATTAAAAGAGCTTGGAATCTGTCATTCACTGACGACAAAAACACTTAAACATTTTCAAACTGCTAAACTTGAGGGCGATTGGGATTTGCCCAGCTATTTTGACCGAGAAACCTTCGAATATGGCCGCCTAGGCAAAGATTCTACTCTTTTACTTTCTGATCCAAACACTCGGCGATTAACTGGCCTTTCATGGGACAAACAGAATCTGACTGAAATCTTCGC
>JAYVPD010000184.1:0-4739 GCA_043757515.1 Pseudobdellovibrionaceae bacterium | reverse complement strand
ATGTGGATCTGTCCAATCCAAGGTTCCGGTCACTACAAATGGCGATTTCTATTTACCTCCACTTAAAGGAAGGGACCCTAACTATTTTGGATTTACCTACAATTTATTTTTAGACGGCCAAGTGCTTTTAGGTTCAACGAATCGCGTTCAAAACCAATCCGAAATAAATCAGATTCAAAATTTATTTAAATCGATGACACTCGTTATTTTTGAACCATTTCAGGTAGGAATCTCAGCTTTAAATGGTCAGGATTTTTCAACTTGGAACAAAACAATAAATAAAAATTCATCTCAATATTTCTCTATTCATTTTGAATCTAAGTCAGGCCAAGGATTTGGTCCTCATCTGCCAGAAATGTATATGAACTATGTTTTTGATTCGATTCAAGAAACAATTCCACTAAAATACTTTTTATTTCCTGGCTCTAAAAATAGGCTTGCTGAGGATTATTTAATAAATGTAAAAGTGGAATCTTGCTACAATTGCATTTTTAAGAGTTTAACTATCTACGACAGAACCTGGCCCCTTGATATTCCAGCATTCCTAAAAAATGTAGCTAATTTAGAACTAGACATAGATAAAATAAATATTGATATAGACGGCACCTGGGATTTAAGTTTTGAAATGAGTTTTTTCGATACCAATGGACGCTATTTTATCCACACGGACCCGAAAGTATCAATGCAGGCTAAATGCCAAAATGGGTCGCTGGTTGGTACCATTTTCTATCAGTATATTCGAAAAAACGGCGCTTATGCCCACTTGAATCGTTCAGAACCACTTATAGGTAGCTGCGCAAAAGGTGAAGGCAAAGCAAAAGTCCATTTTATAATGTTGAACAATGATTTGTATACTGAAGGCGGAAACTATATTGCGGAATTTCCGTTTGATGGTGATTTCGTTTTTGAAGACGTGCGGGGAAATGGCTTAACACTTAAATATCAAACTCCCACCGGAAAACTAGAAACTGATTCAGGAGTTCGCTGCGTAAATGGATTTGCCAATGACAGCCAATTCAACCATTGTCCGTAAATATTTTAATGAAATTTAAGCCCTGCTTGAACGGCCGCCAACGCATCGACTAAGCCATAACCAAACGTATTGTTAGGAATGGCCGAACCCGGCGTTCCACCGCAGAATTCATCATCTTTAAGCGGAACTGCGGTTGCTTTTAATAGCTGAACTGTTTCGGCAATTCGGCCAATTAAATTCCTATTTGCAGACCACAGCAACGCTACGGCTCCAGACACATGGGGTGTCGACATCGACGTGCCACTTTGCTCGCGATAACCGTTACCTGGAATGGAGGATCGCACAAATTCCCCTGGCGCTACCAAATCGGGACCGATGCCGCCATCCAATGTAGAGGGACCTCTGCTAGAGAATACCGAACTTATCATGCGGCTATCAACAGATCCCACAGACAGGGTTAATTCAGATTGAATAGCAGGAGGACTCGCGATGGTTCCGCAAAGGCCATTGTTGCCGGCACTCACGACAACCATTGTTCCTGCTTGATAAAATAGTTTCAAAATATCGCCAAATTCATCGCCTTGGCAGCCTTCAGATTTTTCACAGCCCCAGGAATTATTTAAAATATGAGGGGCATAATCTGGCCGTCCTTCTTTTTGCGGGTTCCCGCCAAATCGATACGGTGCAAAGAAAAATTCAAAACATTCTGTATAGGTCGCAACTGTACCAACCCCGTTGTCCATATTTCGACAGGCCATCCAACGCGCCGATGGGGCAACGCCTATTGTGTTTGAAACACCGTCGTTACCAACCATCGTTCCTGTGGTATGGGTGCCATGACCGGTGTCATCACAGGGAATTAATAAATTATAACCACATGGGCTTACAATCGTTTTACTAATTTGCCTTCTGATCGCATCATGCCAGTTGTAATCATGCCGAATAGAGCGGCCATCATTTCCGCGGTATTGTCTGAACAGTGCGGGGTGATCCCACTGAACGCCAGAATCCAAACTGCCGATAATAATTCCTGCGCCGGATATTTTTAAATTCCAAACTTGATTAGCTTTTATCATTTCCAATCCGGCTTCAATTTTAGGCGCCACTACACTGGCTCGCACGGCAACTCTTGACGGTGAAATCAAAGGCTGTCTAATAGGCTTCATTCGAAAGGGAGTATTATAAGTAACCTTGCGAACAAAAACACTTCGCTGAAGTTCCGCAGCAAGGGCCCCATCAGCATTAGAAACCAAAATAGAATTATTAATATAGTAACTTTGAAAAATGTACCCCCGCTGTTTCAACGACAATACTAATTGAGCTTGGGATAGCGTTGCTGTTTTTACCAATTCTAAATACATCCGATTCATCTTGGCGGTTCTATCCATTAGCATCGAAAGAGCACGAAAATCCGGCTGGGCTTTTAAATAGACCATCATTTCAAAACGACCGATGCTTTGGGAAAAAGAAGACTGCGAGATTAAAAGTGCAGATGAAACTATAGCTAAAACTAGGAATCTAAACAAAAAGCCCCCAACATTGGAAGCGATTTAAATAAAAGCTGCATTTAAGGTCAATTACTTTCAAATGGCTTTGGAATTAAAAATACCAAAGCCTTCTTAGCTAGCTTCAAAACAAATTCATTTATAGAGATTACAAAAAAACTAGCAAATCCGTGTCAACTTAAAAGCCGTTTTAAAACTTTATCCTTAGTTTGGATTGACTGTGCATTCCTGTGTCCAAGCTTCACACGATTTATAATTATTTGGACTTTCACCTAACCAGTCCCCAGGGCACGACGTGTAGCCTCGGTATGTAGTACCTACAATACATTCAGTGCTATTAATTGCAGACGGTTGTTGGGATCCATTTCCAGTTAGAAACTCATAATATTCCATATTACGGTGTCCATAAACTGCTGCGGCCATATATCCCCTAACTACGGGTGGATCAGCCGGATGTGGTATGTTCGAACAAACGCACGATTGCTCAATACCATTGCCATCAATTGCTTTAGACCACGCATTAGCTTCAGTGCACGCGGCTTTTGGAGGATTCAGCGTTGATCCACCAATTGCCAGAGCTGACCAACTACATTGCCCAGAGGACCCAACGCTGCTGCCAGCCCCATCGTGGCAGTTTAAAAATCCGCTCTTTTTTAAAGTCGCCGTCGACGATTGATAAATTTTTCCCTGATTGTCTTTAACAAATAAACTATAGGCGCCGGGCACAAGAAAAGTATGGTTTTTTAAAACCTCTGTCGGTATCAGCCAACGTCGATTGCCAAGTTCGTATTTCCAAGTAATGGGAACAGGACCAAATTTTTTAGCACTGTCACACAATGATTTTTCTTGGAAGCGAGCCGACCCAGCCGGCATATCTAAAATATCCTGAAGACAAACAAGAATGTCGACGCCAGCATTCACTATTTCAGTAGTTAGTTTAGCACCTACAGCCGAGCAATCTAATTGTGCTTCGGGACTGGCCGTAAAATTAATTTTAAGTGTTTGTTTGTCCAACCCAGCTGTGTTTGCTGCTTGAGATCCTAAACTAGAAGCAGAGTTTGAGCCTGACTTATCAGAGTTACTTAAATTATCATCCGAAGTGGTCCCTTTAAAGCCAGTCGTTTTATTAGAATTTGAGCAGTTTTGAAAAAATGGCAGGATAAAAGAACATATCGACAAAAACAAAACCCATTTTAAATATCTACTTTTTATCACAATCCCCCCCGATCCGAAATACTATAGAGCAATACAAAGTCCATCTTCTAAGGCACCACACGAGGGTAGGCCCCATTCCCTGTACTAAAAAAACTCAGTCTTTCAAAAAAATACCTTCAATCCTTAGAGAAATGGACAGGTTAACTGCAGAAAGCAAACGACGATCAGATGTATACAAATTGTTCGAATTAAAGTTTCATAAAGACACGATTACTTACTTAGAATGAGACAGTTCAAATTGAGACCAAGATTTAACGTCAACATTGTAATTTTTCGACCTTCTATCTGTATACCTTACGGGGGCCCGCATGAAAAAATTCACGTTTCGGAAGTTACTTTTAGCCACTATTGGATCTGCTCTAATCACTCTATTTCAAAATTGTACTCACGAATTTAAAGTATCCCCTACCGAAGACGTACCAGCAGATTCGTTGGCTAACACAGACACTGATGGAGCTAATTTTCAAGAACCGCCGCCCAATTTGCCAAATGATCCAATTCCACCCCCAACAGATTCGGATCCCATAGTCAAAATTTTAATTACTAAATTACCTACTGATCAAGCAGCCATCTACGGCCAAAGTGCTACGTTTAGTGTACAAGCAAATTCGTCTACAAACAGAACAGTTTCGTACCAATGGCGAGTCAACGGCACTGAATTGGTCGGTGAAACTAGTGCCAATTTAATTTTGAAAAATCTAAGTACGACTCAGGCTAATTCTCGTTTCAGTGTGCAAATTACTGATGGTCAAAATCAGCTCACTACAAATGAAGCGGTATTAAAAGTTTTTTCCGATGATACGATTGGAATTCCGGTGGTAGATTCAGCAACTCCCTTGGACCCAAACGGATTACCCGTATTTCGAAAAGTATGGCAGTATACCTGCTTCCAATAGCGATTTGAGTATTGAGGCTAGTGGTTAAATTTACTCTGTAAATTATATAGTCTGGAATATTTAAAATCTTGTGATAGGTTCCCTCCCACTTAGGAGAATCTATGAAAACTATCTATCTTTCGCTCTGCCTTCTTATGTCTTTTTCCATCG
>JAYVPD010000183.1:0-18030 GCA_043757515.1 Pseudobdellovibrionaceae bacterium | reverse complement strand
GCTCCTTCAACTATTTCAAAGCTTCTGCGCCGCTGACGATCTCGATAAGCTCTGTCGTGATTTTTTCTTGTCGCAATTTATTGTATGTTAATGTTAATTTATTAATTAAATCTTTAGCGTTATTGGATGCGTTTTCCATTGCCGTCATTCGCGCCCCGTGTTCTGCGGCCACGCTTTCTGACATAGATCTGAACACTTGCAGATCAAAATGCTTAACTAGTAACTGCTCAATTAGTTTTTCTGGTGTCGGTTCAAAAACTAAATCTTTAGAAAATCGACTAGTATTAATTTCATCAGTGAAAGATGACAGTTCCAAATTAACCGGCAACAATGTTTCACAAACTACTTTGTGTTCAATGGCTGATTTAAATTCGTTGTATACCAACTGAACTTCGTCATAAGTGCCCGTCAAAAAATATTTCAATAATTTTTCCGCAACACCGGCTGCCATTTTATAAGAAATATCTTTGTCCAATCGGGTAATGCTATCAACGGGAACTACGTTTCGTTTTGAAAAATAATCCAATCCGCGTTTGCCGATAAAAATAAAATCTAGTTTTTCCAACCGGCTTTTATTTTCCTTAATGTAGTTGTCGGCGAATTTATTTATATTTGTATTGAACGCTCCGCATAGGCCGCGATCAGACGTTAATACAACCATAAGTACATTTTTAATTTCTTTTCGTTGTCCCATCAGCGGATGACTTACTTTTTGAGTCACAGCCACATCTGAAATCACTCGTCGTAATGAAAGCGCGTAGGGCCGCATGCCGACAATAGAGTTTTGGGCTTTTCGCAGCTTTGAAGCAGACACTAGCTTCATAGCTTTAGTGATCTGCTGAGTGTTTTTTGTAGACGCGATTTGCGCCCGAATATCCTTTAAGCTGGCCATTAGTAAACCTTACCTTAAGCTTTGCTAGTTGGTTGAAAAATAGCTTTGTATTCGACTAACGCATCTTTAAGAGTTTTTTCGTTGTCCTTACTTAGTTCTTTAGTTTCAACAATTCCCTTAAAGATTTGAGGATGTTTTTGTTTCATAAACTCGATCATCCCTTTTTCATAAGGTCGAACATCGGCTTCCGAAATTTCATCCAAGAAACCATTTGTTGCCGCGTAAATCGAAACAACTTGGTCTTCAACTTTCATGGGCTGGTATTGGCCTTGTTTTAATAATTCAACAAGCCTGCGACCGCGGGCTAACTGACGTTGAGACGCTTTATCTAGATCGGATGCAAAAGCCGCAAATGCCTCAAGAGCACGGAACTGTGCCAATTCTAGTTTTATTGTGCCAGCAATTTTTTTCATAGATTTAATCTGCGCGGCGCCGCCAACTCGAGATACCGATTTACCAATAGATACTGCCGGTCGAATACCTTTATAAAACAGATCTGTTTCTAAAAAAATTTGACCGTCTGTAATAGAAATAACGTTTGTGGGAATATAGGCCGAGATGTCGCCCGCTTGAGTTTCAATAATTGGTAAAGCAGTAAGTGATCCGCCACCCTTATCGTCAGATAACTTTGCCGAGCGCTCTAGCAATCGAGAGTGAATATAAAACACATCCCCAGGGTACGCTTCGCGGCCAGGAGGACGACGCAGAAGTAATGACAATTGTCGATACGCCTGGGCCTGTTTAGTTAAATCATCGTATACGATTAAAGCATGTCGTCCGGTATCGCGAAAGTATTCCGCCATAGCAGTGCCAGAGTAGGGAGACAAAAACTGCAAGGGTGCCGCGTCGGACGCATTGGCTGCGATGACAGTTGTGTATTCCATTGCACCAGCGGCTCTTAATTTTTCAACCACAAGCGCAACTGTTGACTGCTTTTGTCCAATCGCCACATAAAAGCACTGAACGTTCTGGCCTTTTTGATTAATGATTGTATCGATTGCAATTGCTGTTTTTCCAGTCTGGCGATCCCCGATAATTAATTCCCGCTGACCGCGGCCAATTGGAATCATGGCATCAATAGCTTTCAAACCTGTTTGCAGAGGCTCGCCGACAGGTTGTCGATAAACAATTCCAGGCGCTTTCAATTCAACTATTCGAGTGTGAGGCGTATTCAAAGGCCCGCGTCCATCGATTGGCATACCAAGAGCGTTAACTACGCGCCCCAACAGGGCTTCTCCGACTGGCACCTCGACGATTTTTTTAGTTCTCTTAACTACGTCGCCTTCTTTAATAAGTCGATCTTCCCCGAAGATTACGACCCCGACAAAACCCGCTTCAAGATTTAAAACCATGCCCGTTACGCCGCTGCTGAATTCAACCAGCTCGCCAGCTTGAACATTTTCCAATCCATAAACACGCGCAACGCCATCACCAACGGAAAGTACGCTGCCGGTTTCGGATACATCAATTTTCTTTGAATATTGGCTGATTTGTTCTTTTAATATTCGACTGATTTCATCAGCTCTGATTTGACCCATGTCCATTAGTTATGGCTCCTAATTTTAATGATTAATTAATTCTTCTTTTAGTTTTTTCAAATGCAAATCCAAACTGTCATCAAATGTCCAGCCGCCCACTTTGGCAACTATTCCACCAATAACCTGTGGATCCTCTTTAAAGTTCAAAACAATTTTTTTCTTCAAAATTGTTGAAATCTTTGCCTCAAGGGACGCAATAACTTCGGCGCCGAGTGGCTTTGCGGAATAAACATAGCCTTTGGTTACCCCAGAGTCTTCGTCAATAAGCTGCTCGTAGGCTTTTGCGACACCCGCAAGCAAGCCCGCCCTATTTCGTTCCATCAAAAGCTTAACAAAATTTTTCACGTTTTCTGTCGTACCGGCTTTTTCCATTGTATTTACTATGGCTTCCGTTTTCTTTGATAATTCTACCTGTGGGTCTCTGAAAAATTTCTGAATTTCTGGGTTGCTCGCCGCGATCGATATGGCGCTCAAGCTTGCAAGTGTTTGAGCATGAGAGTTTGATTCTTTGGATACCGCAAACAACGCTTTGGCATATCGCTTTGAAACTTCGATTGAACTCATGGGCTCACCGCTTCGATATTTTTGTTGAAATCTGACTGTAGTTTTTGATGATCTTGTCCGCCAATATCTGTAGTTAAAACGTGTCGTGCGCCAGAAAGCGCCTGAAGCACGATTTCATTTTTAGCCTTAACCGTAGCCTTATGTGCCTCGAGCTTTGCGGCCACCTGGGCTTCTTCTTTAAGCCGAACAGCAGCGGCGCGTGCGTCCGCTATCATTTGTTTTTTTAGCTCGTCAGCATCCAGTTTCGCTTTTTCTATACTTGTGTCAGCTGTGCTTGAAAGGGTTTCCAGGCGAATTTTTACATCAGCGTATTCTTTTTCTGCTTCTAAAAATATGGCTCGAGATTTTTCTGCTTGTTTTAAATACTCTGCTTGTCTGTTTTTAAAATAGTCTCTAATAGGATCTTTGCCGTATTTATAAAGGGCGACTGCCAAGATGGTTAAGTTGATAACCTGCCACATGACGTATCCGGGAATTTCATCTGAGTGGGCCCCGCCGTGCCCTTCTGCTAGCGCCCCAAGCGAGATCATAGTTACGGCTGCTGATAAATAGAAACTAAATCTCATGATTTACCTAATAATTTGTTGTTAATCGCCAGTACCAAACCGGCCTTCATTTCTTTAAGGTCAGACTCAAGCTGGCCAGCCCGCTTTTCTAGTTCTTTTCTGTTTTGCTCGAGCACGGCGTTGGCTTCGGATTTTGCCTGACCAATAATTTTTTCGTACTCGGCGCCCGCATCGGCTTTTGATTTTTTAAAAATATTTGAAATCGTTTCGTGAACATCTTTTGCTTTTGAAGAATATTGAGACTGAAGCTCAAGCGCTCTTTTTTGAATATCATCGGCTATTTCAACACCGCCCTTGGTGTTTTGAAGGCGTTTTTCATGGATGGCAGTGAATGGCTCATACACGAGCTTCATTAAAGCTACGAGTGTAAATATGAATATAAAAAATTGGACAATAACTGTCCCATTTATCCCAAGTTGCTGCAGCATAAGTCTTCCTGAAATAGGTGATTTAGGATTCTGGAAATAACATCGACGAGCCGGATTGTCCAAAGTTTTTTAACATTAATGTAGTCAACAGGTTGGCGTCTTAGTTTTTAGGCATATAGGAAGCGCCCTCAAAGACCACGCCCTCATCAATTCTAAGGCTAGGGGTTGTCACTGTCCCGCGAAAAACAGTTGGAGGATGCATCACCACTTTACTTCGAGCAAATAAATTTCCCTCAACGCTGCCGCTGATGATAATTGTGTCAGCTTCGATCTGCGCCTGAACCCTGGCGCCTTCATTTATAATAATTGTATCTTGAGTAAAAATCTCGCCTTTAAAAACACCACCAATTTGAACGGTGCCCTCAAACGACAAGCGCCCCTCAAAAGATGCGCCCGCGTCAAGAATGGCGGTGACCTGGTTTTCGCGATTATTTTCTCGGGCTTTGTCCTTGAATTGCTCTTTTGTGGGCTCTATTGCTGACATCCTTCTTTAATTTTATCAATTAGCTGACTTAGCTCTTCATCAGAATAAAAGCTGATGCTAATTTTTCCCTTTGAATTATGGTAGTCGATGTTAACCCTCGTACCAAGCAACTTTTGTAGCTCATCCGCAAGGCCAAGCATTAATCGATTTGTTACACTTTCTTCTGCCGGTTCTGAACTTAGCAATCCTTCTGGTTTTTTCGCCAACAACTCGAGCTTTCTAACACTGATTTTTTGATCACGACAGGTTTTGGCCAAAGCCAGCTGTTTTTTAACATCATCAACTCCCAACAATACCTTTGCGTGACCAGTGGTAATATCTGAATTTATTAGCATTTCTTTGATCTCAGGCGGAAGCTGAAGCAGCCTAAGTGCGTTTGAAATTGTGGCGCGATCCTTGCCTACTTTTTCTGCGATTTGCTGGTGGGAAAGTTTAAATTCAGCCTGTAGCCTTGAATAACCCTCGGCTTCTTCTAGTGGATTCAAATCTTCTCGCTGCACGTTTTCAATAATTGAAAGCTCTAGCGTTTCCCGATCAGAAAAGTTTTTAATAATGACTGGCACCTCATGAAGGCCGGCCATTTGTGATGCTCTCCATCGCCGCTCGCCCGCAACTATTTCAAAGCTGTCGTTTGCTTTTCGGACAACTATGGGCTGAAGAATTCCATTTGATTTTATAGATTGTGATAGCTCTTGAAGCTTTTCTTTATCAAATTGTTTTCTTGGTTGATAGGCTCCGGGTTTGAGTTTTTCAATACTCACTTGCCAAATTTTACCCTCGGAAAGAGTAGGTGCCGCAAAAGCCGCTGCCCTGGCGGTTTCCAAAGGGGCGCTTGCTATTGGCCCCGTGGTTGATTTTTTTTCAAGCGCCGCTGGTCTTTGCAACCCCTGACCAGACCCCAACAAAGAGCCAAGGCCTCGACCTAAGCCTCGTTTTTGTTTTTCAACATGCATATCAGACATGAGCGCCGCCGACCGAAGATTCATTAGATTTTTGGGCGGCATTGGTTCGCTGCTCGACTTCTTTTGCGAGCTCAAGATATTTTACCGCACCTATTGATTTGCCATCATATTCAAATATAGATTGGCCATGGCTAGGCGCCTCGCTTAGGCGCACGTTTCTTGGAATAATCGCTTGAAAAACTTTCTCGCCAAAATGATTTTTTATTTCTGTTACAACCTGGTGGGACAAATTGTTTCGAGTATCAAACATAGTCAAAACTATGCCTTCGATATGCAGGTCATGATTCAAGGATTTTTTGATTAGTCCGGCTGTATTAAGCAGCTGACTCAAGCCCTCTAGCGCATAGTACTCGCACTGCAGGGGAACCAAAAAGCTATTTGCTGCAGTAAGTGCATTGAGGGTAATTAGACCTAGCGATGGTGGGCAATCAATAATCACATAATCAAAGTGCTCTGAAAGCGTGGCTATCGCTTGCTTTAATTTGTATTCTCGCTGTGGGATATCCACCAGCTCTATTTCTGCCCCCACTAAATCAGGATTAGCTGTGACAATGAACAGATTCGGATTATTTGTTTTAAGCACTGTTTCAGCCAGAGATTTTTCACCGATTAAAACATGATAAATGTTGTTCTCTTGGCTTTCATATTTTTTGATCCCGAGGCCGCTGGAGGCATTTCCCTGGGGATCCATATCCAAGATTAAAACGCGCTTACCCATAGACGCCAGGGCCGCCGATAGATTTACAGACGTTGTGGTTTTCCCCACGCCGCCCTTTTGGTTTGCTATGCAGATAACTTTTGCCATTAAACCCCCTACGTTGAAAATCTATTTTCTTTTGAGTTTAATTCAACACAATTATTCAAATTACACTCATGCTTTGGCGGTTTTTTGCCGATGTTCCACGTAGAACACAATGATTTTTAAAATTTCGACCACTTTTCGTCAATTTTGTTCCACGTGGAACACCCTTTGGCTGACGCTTCTTCTGGCGACCAGCGTGACAACTATTTCTTGCGAGAAAAAGGACCCCAAGCCCGAGCTAAAAGATGGAATCTATCAAGACATGATCGCCCAGCAGGGCGAGGCCGAGCGAATCACTAAAGAAACAGATACTAAAATTGAAGAAATTAAAAAAAATGTGCGCGGGGCTCGCCCTCAAACGGGCCTTCAGCAAAAAGCAGATCGTCAGATTATTGAATTGGTAAAGCTCAAGGACAAAATGGCTCAGCAGTCTGTCTATTGGAAGCTCCGTACATTCGAGCGTCTTAAGTATGTTCGGCTTAAAGCTTTAAAGCAGTCTGATGGATATAAACCGGACCCCGCAGAGTGGGAAATATACAATTCAGAAAAAAAACTCAGAATGGCAAAGAATGCCTGGGATGTGAAGGCTCGCTTCAAAGAAACCGGATTTGAGTATGATCCAATATTGCTAGGGGAAAACCCTGCGGACGCTCCGAAAAAAGCTCCACCACCACCTGCCCATGGAGAGGCCCCGGCCCACCACTAAAATTCCACGTGGAACATCAGATCTTGGTTGTTTTAACAACTCCGAATTTAATTTGAGTAGAGGGAAGTACGTATTCCTGCACCAACGCGGGAAACCACACCGAACAAAGCTGGGTGGGTATCTCAGTAATCTCAAGCCCCCACTGATCCCCCTTCATATGATAGAGGACTCCATTTTTTTGAATTGGCTTCCGGGCCATAAGTATAGTCTTGGACACGTTTGCAAAGCCTCGGGCCACGGCATATTGAACAGAATTCGCCGGCAGCGTCTCTACTGTTCCCTGCACAACTCGCACATTCTTGAGTCCCATTGTTGACGCAATGTGATTCAAAAACTCGAGCTTCCTGGTGTCCGACTCTACCAAGCTAACTTCAATATCAGGATAAAGAATCGAAAACACAATTCCCGGAAACCCATTTCCACTACCAAAGGCGGAAATGCATTTAATACCGGGCGCATCCTCTACGATAATCTGACAACCCAAGATTGAATCAGCAAAATGGAGCGCATCAGCAACCGGAACGGTCTTAGGACTTACAAGATTTATAGTTTTATTGTGCCTCACTACAAGATCAAAAAAAGATTGAAGCTGACCGTGCACGACAGGTGACAAATCGGGAAACCACTCTTTGAGTCGCCACTGAATTTTTACTGCTTCATCATTAGTATTTACGCTCAAGGGATAACTCCTTCACATTTCTTCGGCCTTTTACATGAACAATAATAGCCTGAATTGCTGATGGATTAACACCACTAATGCGTTGGGCTTGGCCCAAGGTTAAGGGTTTAACTCGATTTAATTTTTCACACTCTTCATTGGAAAGACCTTTGACCTCATTGTAAACCATGTCACTTGGAACCATAAAATTTTCTAAGGATTTAGCCTGCTGAATGAGCTCATTCTGTCTGTGAATGTACCCAGAATATTTAACTTCAATTTCAACGGCGTCGATTACATTTGGATCACAGTCTATCCCGTCAATAAATTCGCTTAAGTTCTTTGTCGAAATTTCTGGTCGTCTTAAAAACTCCTCAAGGGATATTGACTTCAAAAGTGGAGTCGAACCCATGGCCAAAACTTTTCCTTGAGTTTCAGGTGTCGGGGTAATTCGAGTCTCTTTTAGCCTAGACAAAAGTCCAGCACGTCTGTCTTTTACACTCACTAAAGTATCAATTTGCCGCTCTGACAACAAACCAACATCGATTGCAACACTAGCTAACCTATCGATAGTATTATCTTCTCTTAAAACAAGTCGATGTTCTGCCCGGGAGGTGAACATCCGATACGGTTCGCGCGTTCCTTTGGTAACAAGATCGTCCATCAACACGCCCATGTAAGCCTGGTCTCGACCCAAAATTAGAGGAGGCGTCTCGGCCAGAAATTTATGAGCATTAACTCCGGCTAAAAATCCTTGAACAGCGGCTTCTTCGTATCCCGAAGTCCCGTTAATTTGCCCCGCCATAAACAAACCGGAAACTGCTCTACTGGCCAGCGACTTTTCAATCTGAGTTGGTTCAAAATAATCATATTCTACAGCATAGCCGTATCGAACAACTTTTACGTTTTCTAAACCCGGGATCGTTTTCAAAAAACGATCCTGAACGTCTTCTGGCAATGAAGTCGAAATACCCTGCAAATATATAAGATCGCTTTCTAAGCTTTCTGGCTCTAAAAATGTTTGATGAGAATCCCTATCGGCAAATCGATGAATCTTATCTTCAATGCTGGGACAGTACCGGGGACCAACACCTTCAATGATCCCGCAAAACATAGGAGATTTATCCAAATTATCGCGAATAATTTGATGTGTTTCTTCTGTCGTGCGTGACAGGTAACAGGCAATTTGAGGCAGGCGTGGAAAATCTTTAGTGTTAAAACTAAAAGGATAAAAATTAGTATCACCAAACTGTTCAACCGTTTTGGACCAATCAATCGAATTTTTGTGAAGCCGCGCTGGTGTACCCGTTTTCAATCTCTGAACATTTAAACCAAAAGACTTAAGCTGATCAGACAGTCCTATAGAGGCACGATCACCAATCCGACCGCCCTGAACTTGCTTTAATCCAAAGTGCATTACTCCGTTCATGAACGTTCCGGTGGTCAAAATTACAACCCGAGCAAAAACCTGCGCTTGATCTGGCAAAACAACTCCGCGGCAGCGGTCTCCATCTAAGATCAAGCATTTCACTTCGGATTCTAGAACCGTCAAATTATTTTGGTCCGCAACAAGTTGACTCATGCGCCTTGAATATTTAATTTTATCAGACTGAACCCTGGTGCCTCGAACGGCCGGCCCACGAGATGAATTTAAGCGTTTAAACTGAATGCAGGTTTCATCAGCGACTTCGCCCATCTGGCCACCTAAAACATCCAACTCGCGAACCATGTGCCCCTTGGCTAGCCCGCCAATGCTGGGATTGCAGCTCATGTAGCCGATACGATCTTTGTTGGAAGTTACTAGCAAAGTCTTGCGACCTAAGCGAGCGGATGCCAAACACGCTTCGATTCCCGCGTGTCCGCCGCCAACCACAATTACATCGAAATCTATTTCGTTTTTCAAACTCACTTTAAAGTCCTATACTCGTGCTAGGGATACTTATTAGTATTAAATAGGTCGAAAATCCATTTTCAACTTTGAAAGCTTTAAATTTACTTTCCCAAGCAAAATTCTTTGAAAATTTTATCCAAAATCTGGTCGTCATATACCTCGCCAACCACCCGCTGAAGGGACATAAGGCTTTCTTTCAAATCAAAGGCAATAAATTCTGATCCCAGCTGACGTACAAGTCCTTCAATAACCTTAACTAACAATCCCTGAGCCGATTTCAGCTCTTCCCTTTGGCGAGCGCTTGAAACCGCAACGGACTCGAGATGGGCGTACTTTGCGACCCAAAAATCGTATATAACATCCAAAATCTGAGTCTTTGTATTGGCAGCCAACGAACTGGTAAACAAAAGTGAGTTTAAAAAACAATTCGCCGTTTTCGACCCAAAAACAGTTTCCAAAAAATGCTTGAATTCAGATTGTTTTTCTAAAGCCTCAGCCTCATTAAGTAGATCCACTTTGTTTAATACAAAAAAAGTACGCTCTAAATTTAACCCCTCAAATATCAAACCCGTTTGGTCCGAAAGAGCCTTTGAGGCGTCCAGAATAACAACGTTTAAAAAGCTTTCTTGACGCTCTTTTAAAGAACGATCTACCCCCATTCTCTCGATTGGGTCTTTGGAATCCATTCTAATTCCGGCAGTATCCACTAAAGTAAATTTCAAATTTTTATAAATTAAATCTTCGCGAATCAGATCTCGGGTTGTTCCCGCAATATCAGAAACAATCGAACGATCCGTGCTTAAAAGAACATTCATAAGACTCGATTTGCCAACATTGGGTTCACCGCTTAAAACCAAAACTATGCCATCTTTTAGCACCCGCCCAGTTTCGTAAGAATTCAAAAGTTGATTCAGATCGCCTAACGCCGCCTCTAGGCGATCGCTAAGCACTTTGTCTTCAACGACCGTAATTCCTTGTTCAGAAAAATCGATCCCTGCTTCGATATGGGCCAAACACCAGACAATATTTTCTTTCAATTTCGAAAGCCTTGAAGAAAGCTCACCCTTTAGCTGTCGAAGCGCTAGTTCTGAACCCAACTCAGATTGTGAATGTATCAAGGAAAGGACGCTTTCGGCTTGAATCAAATCCAATTTATCATTCATAAAAGCGCGATAGGTAAACTCACCATTTATGGCCATGGTCGCACCATTGGTGCAAAGCTCCTTTAAAATTGAACTACAAATCACCGGGGACCCATGACAAGAAATTTCTACAGACTCTTCTCCGGTGAAAGACTTGCCCGTTTCAAAGGGCAAAATCATCACTTCATCCAATATTTTTCCGGATGAAGCTTCCAGAAAATTGCTTAGAAAAGCCCTGTGAGATACTAAGCTTTGATCATTTTTAAGGGATTTTTTAACAATTTCAAAAGACTTTGAGCCGCTAATACGAATGACTGAAATGCCACCATAGCCCATGGGTGTAGAGACAGCACATACAGATAAATGATCTCTGCTCTCACCCGGGTACATAGATTAATCTGCGATTACTGTATCAGAATCCACCGCGTTTTCATTTTTAGCTGGATAGATTTTAATTTTTTTATAAAGCCCTTCGCCAAGAGAGCGACTTTTTACGCGGGGATCTTTGGAAAGATACTGGTGAACTACTTTGCGCTCTTTAGGAGGCAGTGCTCGATAGTAAACGGCCTTTTGTTGCTCAACCGCGATTTGTTTCAATTTGTCGGCGCGATCAATAAGCGCAGCCTCAGACTCCTGACGATAACCGCCGCAATCAATAAGAACGTTGCTTCGGTCTTCAGGGAAATGGTGCTGAACAACGCGCTTAAGAAGCAATTGAAATGAATCCAATAGTTGCCCTTTACGGTCTTTGAAAAGCTCCTCATCTGGTCCGGCTAACTGAATATCATAGGTCGACCCATCCGTTTCTGAAACTTCAGACTTTATTTCGTATTCGATTTCAAAACCACCGTTAGCCAACAAGCCTTCGATTGTTTGTCTTAATAAATCTTCTACGGGGCTGCTAGAAGCCTTGCCCGAACCAAATAGTTTTTTAAAAAAATTCATATTTCCTCCTAATTAAACCGCTTTAAGCTGCTTGTTTTGATCTCATCATAAAATACTGTTGCATAACGCCAAACAAAGCACTCACGAACATGTAGAGTGTCAATCCGCTTGGTAAATTAACCATAAAAACTGTAAATATTAGCGGCATATACATCAGTATTTTTGCCTGCATAGGGTCCATTGTAGAAGGCGTAAGTTTTTGCTGCGCAAACATCGTTATTCCCATCAATATGGGCAAAACAAAAAATTCGTCATGGGCGCTTAAATCCTGAATCCAAAACACAAACGGACTGCCATATAATTCAATGCTAGAGCCAATAACGCGATACAAAGCGAAAAAAACCGGCACTTGAAAAAACATAGGTAAACAGCCACCCAATGGATTTGCTTTATTTACCTTCATAAGCGCCATCACTTCAGAATTCATTTTTACAGGATCGTCTTTATATTTTTCTCTAACGGCCGTCATAAGCGGCTGAATCTTTTGCATTGCTTTCATGGATTTGTAGGACATCAAGTTAAACGGTAAAACAAACAATCTAACTAATAATGTTAACAAAATAATAGCCACGCCCCAATTAGGAATCTGCTGAAAAAACCATTTCATCGTGTAGAGCAGCGGTTTTGCAATAAAGCTCAGCCAGCCAAAATTAATTACTTGGGCTAATTCTGGATGAACTTCGGCCATCAAATTTATTGATTTAGGACCCGCAAACAAAGTTTGAGTTAAAGAAATATCTTTTACTCCATCGTTTGGTTTGTAAATTAGCTCGGCAGTAGCCGTTTTCAGGGCAACCGATGACCCTATTCTGGCTTCAGGAATTACATCAGACTGATCAATCATTGCTGATACAAAATACTGGCTTCCAATAGATAATAAACTAACGTTTTTATATTCTGACTGAGGGATATCCGCTTTTGCAGAAGAAAAATTCACAGTTTGAGATGTGTTTTCATGGGCGACATAAAAATCTTGATGCTGATAAGACGGAAACAACCAAGACTTGCTTTTGCTCTCCATCGTTTTCTCTGGAACCATAAACTTAACCGGCGGCACCGGCTTATCGTTCAAGGATACCAATTTTGTAGTCGATTTAAACGAATTGTTGTTTTCAAAAAACTGCAAGTCTCGCTCTATCCTTAAGGTCGCTGAGGAATAGACTCCTCGAAATTTACCTTTTTCTACTTCTTGCATATCAAAATACACATCGGATCCGTCAGCCATTTTGATTTCAAATAAATTGATAGTGTCTGACTGACCCACTTTAATTGATTCATGGTTTTCGTCTTTGTAGTTTTTAATTTCTACATTCTTAATTCCCAAGCCACGAGATGAAACGCTAAAGCTAAAATTTTCATTTGAATACGGTATTAATTTTTCTTCTTGTTTGGTAACTGACTTAGAGTCTACCGAAGAGGCCGAGCCCATCGTTCCCGCATCTTTTGTTGCCGCTTTATCGCTGGCTCCGACATTTCCATCAATCGTGGAAACGGGCGCTGATGCGGAAACGTCAGCTTTTTTGCCATATCCGGGGTATTTTTTTTGAAGATAAAAATTCCAACCAAGATAGAAACCCCCAAAAACTAACATCGCCACTATAAATCGACTATTAAATGGACTGTTATTTTGATCTTGCACTAAGATCTCCTTTCTGGAACGGGGTCATAACCACCATCGGAAAATGGTCGACATTTTAATAACCTAACTGAAACTAGTTTGATAGCTAAAAATGGGGAATGGCTATGAAAAGCATCCAGCGCATAAGCGGAACACGAGGGGTGGAATTTACAGCTACCACCCATAAACTGAGTTCCTAGGGTTCTATAGGCGCCCACGAATAAAAGTCCGAAAATTTTTAGACTTCTTATCAGTAAAAACTGAAGGCTATTGATTCCCTTTTGAAGGGCGTTTCTTATAGATGAACTTAATTCCATTATTTAATACTTTTTTAAAGCTATCAAAACTCATTTTCTTATAGAAGCCGTCTGACATTGGTTTAATGAAGACCGAGAACTTGACCCTAACATCGGGATTTTCTTTTAGAAAAGTCGAAATTTCGGCACGTAACCACCGTTTCACCTGATTGCGAGTAACGGCATTTCCCACTTTGCGACTTAAAATAAAACCAATTTCAGACTTAGGGGAATCTGGGTTGTAGGCAGCATCCATGCTTAAAAGCATCCAGGACGACGCCCAAAATTTTATCCCCTTGTCTTTAAGATATAAAAAATCTGAGTTTTTATTAATTGACCTGTACGGTTTTTTTAACTGTTTACTTACCACTAATCTCAACAGATAGTTTCTTACGTCCCTTAGCACGGCGACGATTTAGAACTTTTTGTCCGTTTTTAGTTTCCATTCTTTTGCGGAAACCGTGAGTTCTTTTTCTACGTTTTTTAGACGGTTGATACGTTCTTTTCATGTAATCTCCTTAACTGGCAGAACAAAAATTAGATTCATCTTTATGTCCTTAATAAAGTTATTTTACAAGCACAAATTTTAAGCTTTTCCCATCGGGGTGCCATTTCTTGAAAACTCAAAACCGAGTCAGCCACTACCTATTGTAAAATTTTTAGTTCGAACCACTAGATAACAGGCCCTTAAAAATTCACATTGCGGCAAAAATGTCTCGTGTTGAAAACCCCAGGGTCCCTTGTTAATTCTTTTCGTCTTATCTTTTCAAAATTGTGGATAACTGCGCCAGCAACCTGGCGTCGCTGTTTCAGTTGATAATGGTTAGTCAGAGGGGTTTTCATGCATATAGATTCTCATTTTTGGGATCAAGTTAAGTCCAATATGAAGGGGCGAAATTTAAATAATAAACTACTAGATACTTGGCTAGATCCAATCGAATACTTGAATACGTCAGGTTCCGAAGAAAGACCAAAAATTGTATTAGGCGTGCCGAACGCTTTTCATCAATATTTTGTTATTGAAAACCTACAAGACAAAATTTATTCTGAAATATCAGATATTTACAATTCTCAATTCGAAGTAGAATTTCTTGTCACTGGCAATAAAACACCGCCTCCACCTGAAAGCCCACAGGCATTAGAAGAGGCCATTTTTAATCATTCGCAAGTCAGCTCTAAAAATCTAAAAAACTCCTTTAGCGACAAGCCGTTAAATTCAGATCCGCTTAATATAAATCTGACTTTTTCTACCTTTGTGGTAGGAAAAAACTCTGAATTTGCCCATGCGGCCACCTACAATGTGGCTAAAAACCCCGGCGGCGAAGATTACAATCCACTTTATATTTATGGCCCTGTAGGGATGGGTAAAACCCATCTATTGCATGCAGCGGGAAATTACATTCGAGAGAGCTACCCGCAGCTTAGAATCATCTATATTTCAGCTGAAAACTTTATGAATGAATGTATTTCTTCAATTCGGCACCACAAAATGGACAAATTTCGACAGAAATACCGTGATAATTCAGACATTTTATTAGTCGATGACGTTCAATTTATTGGCAAAGGCGAAGCTGTCCAAGAGGAATTTTTCCACACAATAAACACGTTTATAGAGCGAAAAAAGCAGATTATTTTAGCTTCTGACCGGATGCCTAAGGATATTATCGATCTAGAGGATCGAAATAGGACTCGGCTTGAGCGTGGCCTAATTGCTGACATCACTATGCCTGATTTAGAAACCCGTATTGCCATTTTACGTTACAAAGCGGAACGATTTGGAGTGCGGCTATCTGATGAAGTAGCGACCTATATCGCTCGAATATCCAAACGATCTATTAGGGAGCTAGAAGGCAATCTAAAGAAAGTTAAAATGTTTTCTGAGCTTCAAGGATTGCAAATCGATTATGAATTGGTAAAGCGCATTTTAAATAGTCATGAAACACAGTCAACCATCGGTGCTGAAGAGATAATTAAACGGGTGGCAGATCATTACAAAGTCAGAACTCAGGACTTAAAATCGTCAACAAGAGCCAAACAAATTGTCGTTCCTCGACAAATTGCGATGTATTTAATTAAGAAATTTTTAGATAAATCACTCGTGGATATCGGAAAAGCTTTTGGAGGCCGGGATCACACAACAGTGATGAATGCCCTTGAAAGGGTGAAATATCTACAGCAAAAAGACCAAGATATCTTTAAAGATATCGAAGAGTTAGAAGGCCGTATCCACAATATCACTGGAGTGTGAAATGGGGACAGTGGGAAACTATGTGGATAAAGTATTGAATAACTTTGGGGATAATTTAAAAACGATTTTATACACAGTTAGAGGATTTTTTGTTAATGACTTTATCCACTGGGATACGTTAATAAAATCAATAGTTTAAAATGCTAAAGACGAAATCCACGCCCCTACTACTACTACTAGTTATTTATATATATAGTATTAATGAATTTATCGGACTTGAATTTTTAAATCGAATGGAACTGAAAAAATTGAACAGAAGGAAATATGAAAATAGAAATTGAAAAAAAAGATCTTCTAAATTTAATCGGTAAAACCTTGAACATCGTAGATAAAAAAAATACCATGGCCGTTCTTGTAAACGTTTTGCTGGATGCCGATCAAGATCGGGTAAAAGTTTTTGCTACTGACTTGGAAGTAAGTTTAACCGACGAAGTTTTTGCAAAAGTGATTGAATCTGGAAAAGTGGTTGTAAGCACAAAAAGTCTTTTTGAAATTTGTAAAAAATTAGACGAAGGGAAAATTCAGTTACTGCGAAAAGAAAATAATTGGCTTGAAATTAAACAAGGCAAGTTTTCATCTCGAATCGTCGGAGTAAGCCATGAAGATTATCCGATTTTTCCGACATACAATCCCCAATCGTTTATAAAAATCAGTTCTCATCTGCTTCGAGAAATGATCGATAAAACGATTTATTCGGTGTCAAACGATGAAACCAGGTACCATTTAAACGGCGTTTATTTTGAAGTTTCTGCCACCGGAAATCTGCGAATGGTAGCCACCGATGGACATCGAATGAGCTTGATTAATAAACAACTGGAATTGGGAAAACCACCGGTTGCATCGGGTGTAATCATTCCGCGAAAAGGCTTGTATGAAATTAAAAAAATTATCGAATCCAACCCAGGAGATGTTGAAATAGCGATCGAAGGATCTCAATTTTATTTACGTAACACCACAACGACTTTAATGATTAGATTAATTGAAGGCAAATATCCAAATTATCAACAGTTTATTCCACAAAACTTAACTCAAAAAATTAAACTCAATAAGAATGATTTTTTAACCTCCTTAGAACGGGTTGCTCTGCTAGCAAACCAAAAATCCAAAGCTGTTTTATTAAATCTAACAAAAAACAAAATGGAAATTTCATCTAACAACCCTGAGCTAGGTGAAGCCAAAGAAGAAATGGAAGTCGATTTTTCAGGTACGGAATTAAAAATAGGATTCAATGCCCGCTACATCCTTGATGTGCTGGCATCTATGGACCAGCAGATAGTTCAGCTAGAGGTGAACGATCACCTCTCCCCTGGGGTTATTAGACCTTTTGAAGACCCAACCTATACCTGTGTAGTTATGCCAATGAGAATTTAGTTTGTTTGTTGAAAATATAATAATTAGAGATTTTAGAAATATACGAAGTTTACAAACGCAGTTTTCTGAAAATTTGAATGTATTTTTAGGTAAAAATGGTCAAGGTAAAACAAATCTTTTAGAGAGCCTTTTTTTGTTGGTGCGAGGAAATTCGTTTAGGTATTCCAACAACGAATCTTTCATAAATTACCAGGCTCAACAATCGTCCATTCAGTCACAATTTCACCAAAATAATCTAAAATATAATTTGAAATTGAATGTACAAAAAAAAACCAAAGAATTCATTTTAAATGAAAAAAAAATATCGTCTTCTCAAATTCAACAAAAGTTTTCTGTAGTATTGTTTTCACCTGAAAGTTTAAGTTTTATAAAAGAATCGTCTGAATTTCGGCGAGTTCTATTGGATGAATTTTTAACTTCAGTTGATTCAAAAAATATTACTGTCATTGATGAATTCAAAAAAATATTAAAAAACAGAAACAGGCTCTTAAAGGATTTTCGTGATGATAAAATCCCTAAAAATCAGTTTAATGATTTATTGGACTCAATCACAGAGATATATTTAGCAAAATCAACGGCTCTTATTGTGCAAAGATTGGAAGCAATTGATAAACTCAAATCCGACTTAAATGACAACATGCGATATATAAGTGAATCCGATGTGGAAATATTTGTGGACTATGTGGCTTCTGACGAGTCTTTTTTGGGTTTTACCAGGCCACAGGTTGCAGAAAAATTGAAAATGCGAAGCCAAGAATTAAGATCTGCTGAAATCGCGTCTGGAAGCTCATTAGTTGGTCCTCATAAACACGAAATTTTGTTCCTATATAATCAAAAAGATTCGCGATTTTTTTGTTCGCAGGGGCAGCAAAGAGCTATTATATTGTCTTTTAAAATGGCTCAAATAGTGTATCATCGA
>JAYVPD010000182.1:0-4791 GCA_043757515.1 Pseudobdellovibrionaceae bacterium | reverse complement strand
AAATTTTTTACAAATCGCCAAACCCAAGCCCCGACCTTCAACTTTCCCATAAGAAAAATCGATATCAAATATTTTATTAATGACATCATCTGGAATTTGCTGTCCATTGTTCGATATAATAATTAAAAAGCTTGCTGCCGAACTGCATAGATGGACATCTATAATTTTTTTATTATTGGCTTTTAACGCTTGAACTGCATTTTGTAGAACATTGTTCAGTACTCTTTTAATTTTGGTTTTGTCAAAATATCCTTTATCAAGTTCTACTTCGGTTGTGAAATTTATTATGACGTCGTGTTCTTGACTAAGGATTTCAAGAATGCATTCATGGATCAAAGTTTTAAAAGGTTCCCACTCCCTTGTCAATACTAGCGTGTTAGGTCCTAAGCTTATCAGATCGTGAAGCATGCCGTTTACGTCTTCTGTGGCATGATGCATTGTTTCTTTTAACGAGGCGATGATCTCCTTTTGGTCGTTTTCAACACTTAATGTTTCGAGCATTCGAACCACCGTGTTCACGTTAAAAAATGGCCTTTTAATGTCGTGAGCCATCATTCTTGCAACATTCACCATGGACTTTAAACTCGCAACGTCCTCCCTTGATTTTAAAAGGACTTGTTGTTGAATGTCGAAGCGCTTGTACAGTCTGTAAATAAACAAACAGCCAATTGCTAGAAACGGCAATATTGAAGCCATTATTAGCAAAATATATTTTAATAAATTTTCGACGGCCGATTTAACATCTTTTATAATAAAAATCTCGGAGGTGAAACCGACCTCAATCTTATCCAGCTTTAAAACCGTAATGAGTGGATTGCCTTCAACCATTATAGGCTCATCTTGCAACTTCGAATTTGAAAATTTCTTCAGATTAAGTTCTGTAAACTTTTCGTTGGACGAATGCGTCTTTTCATTAACATTGACAATGATATCTGCTGTTATTGATTCTGAAAGATAACTGATAAAATTTTGATCCAATCGTCTGCTGAAAATTAATCTAAGAGGTTGGCCCGCTTCACTAAAGAGTGGTGCGGAGACGCTTAAATAAAGATAGTTTCCGATATTTGAAAAGAACCGAACTCTTTTTGTCACAGGAGACATTTTAAACTGAACATATTTTTCTCCGACTCTGAATGATGTACCAAGAGATATTTTTATTGTCCCTTTTGAATCGACAATTTCAGCCAGCGACACGTGCGCATAATCCACGTACCTTTGTAAATTAGAATAAATTTTTCGGACTTCTTGAAATTCGTTGTTTTTGTCTATTTCTTTTATAAGTGTAGAGTCCTGGCTGGCTACGTCTACTAGACCTTCAAGTTGCAAAAAGGTGTCAGCTAAATTTTCTGCCAGGGCAATTTTTGCTTTTTTTGCCTGTTCAATCTCTCTTAGCCTACCGTACCTGAAGAAAAAAATTGAAGAAGCAAAAAGAGCAGACCCTGCAAGGCACAATACCGAAGTAAGCAAAGTCATCGTCTGACGCCTAAACTGATGGGATTCGCTGTTCATTGTATCGGGAGTTCATATTTGGAAATAATTTTTTTGATGTCTGTCCGCAAACGCCAAGAATCTATTGCTTTGTCTATTTTTGCCTTGTTTGCGAAATCCGACCTAAACAATACGCCGTAATTTCCCGGGCAACTGAGTATCTTTGAATCGACCACTATATTTTTATTACCGCTATATCTGTAGACTAAAAGTGGAAAATCATATGCTATATAAGAGACTAGGCCTTTTTCTAAAATATCATAAAGTTCACTTTCAGAATCCTTCCGAGAAAACTTTTTAAAATTATGCTCACTAAGGCATTTGCTAGCACGTGGGTCGACGAATATTGCACCTGAGGAACTTGGTAAAGTTTTCATGGCACTGTTTGCAATTGCCTTACTTTTACTAAACGCTAAAGCAACTCCACTTCGAAAATAATTTTTTGAAAATTCTAAATCTTTATCTGTTGGCTCTTTAAAAATTTGCTGAATCGCAAAATCTATTCGCTTCTCTTTTAATGCGTTTTCCAGGCGATCCCATTTGACCATTTCATAGGCTATTTCACCGTCTAACTCAGTAGCAATTTGCGCTATTAGTTCAATTTCGATTCCATTAAAACGACCTGTGGATGCGTTTCGGTAATTAAATATATTTTCAGATCCAGTCACGCTTTCAAATCCGAAACGATAAAATTTTTTGGCAAAAGAGGGTTGGGATGCGAGCGCTAATAAAATAATCCATATTTTAGTCATTTATGCTTTTCCTAAAACAGAATTCCAAAAAGTCTCCAGAATGTATTTTTGTAAGAAGCTCTACGTCAAAATTATAATTGTACACATCAGATTTGTAAATTTTTCCTGCGTGCTCCACTTCAATCTCTAGTCTTACATACTGGTATGGTTGTTTATCCAACGGTGAACAACCTTCAAATTTATCAAGATTCAAAAACACAGACTCATCGATGACCAATACAAGAACTCCGGAAACGTTGGACGAGTAATCTCCAAACACTCCACACGGGTATTTCCCGTCAAAAAAAAGCTCACCTCGAGTTGTCGCAGTCCCCAATAGTATGGTTTTTTCTTTTATTTCAGACTCAAAAGCAGGATGTTCTAAGGCAGGAAGAAGGCTTCCGTATATGAACAAGTATTTAGTTCTTTCTTCTTTGTCCACCAAGTATGCACTCCTGTAATTTCTCTTTTTTTAAAAAACGTTAATTCTTAACAATTTAAGTTAAAAAAATTTTCGGACGTTTTTAGTCCGATACGAAATTTTTTTTCGTATCTGTCGAGTGCACTTCTTGGGATTTGAAGTTCCTTCGCAAAAGATCGAATTGAAACGTTAGAACCTAAATTCTGAAAC
The DNA here is from genome assembly GCA_043757515.1 of Pseudobdellovibrionaceae bacterium. GTDB lineage: Bacteria > Bdellovibrionota > Bdellovibrionia > Bdellovibrionales > Bdellovibrionaceae > UBA2316. Next base: position 1,941 of record JAYVPD010000182.1, on the reverse strand, counting down.
CTTTTCATAAGATAAGACTTTAAAAAAACATCCAGTGCGTCGTTCAGCGGGCCTCTCATTGGAACGCCGTTCAGGTCAGCCTCGAAAACTTTTGCCGATTTAGTTTTGAATTTTTCTTTGATCGCTGACTGAATATCTAACGGTAGGTGTGAAAATCCTAAAGGCTCGTTTCCACACTTTGATACCATAAATCTTGTCGCGTTTTCGAGCTCGCGTACATTTCCTGGCCAGTCGTAGCATTCAAGTAATTTTATAAATGAAGGTTTGATTAGTAAGGTCGGCTTGTTCGAATTTGAAATAAAGTGCATTAGTAGTACTTCAATATCTTCGCTCCTATCCCGTAACGGCGGAATAACGATGTTTATTCCATTCAATCTTTGAAATAGGTCATGTCGGAAGCTGCCAGTCTCGGTCATCTTGCGCAATTCTGCATTGGTCGCTGCAATAACCCTGACCTTGACGGATACTGACGCAGTAGACCCGACGGGATTAATCTTTTGATTTTGAATGGCTCGAAGAAGTTGGACTTGAATACTCTGTTTTAAATTTCCAATTTCGTCTAAAAACAAGTCACCACCATCTGCTTGTTGGAACCGTCCGCTTTTTTCTCCAACTGAACCGGTGAATGCTCCTTTCGCGTGACCAAAAAGTTCGCTTTCCGCCAGCGTTTCTGTAATTGCTCCGCAGTCGACTTCCACTAGTTTTCGTGCTGATTTAAAGTTTATAGCTTTGGCTATAACTTCTTTTCCGACACCCGTTTCGCCCTGGATAAAAACATTAAAACCGGTATTCCTCCGCGCTTCTGCTACCTTTACGAAAACCTCTGACATTTTTTGAGATTTAAAAACAGCTCCCATTTCTCTAGCAATAACCATACCCTCAATTGCCACGTTGCTTTCGTTCTTTTCTGCGTCTACGTAACTGTAAATGGCCAATGCCATTTCATCGATAGCAAATTCGTTTTTTGAAATAAAAGCTTGCGCACCTGCACTGATACTTCGAGCAACCATTTCCGGTTCATCTAAGCTGGACATCATGTAAACTTTGGCGTCAGGCAAGGTGGAGATCACAATGGGAATCAGATCAACCCCAGACTCTTTGTTCGGTCCAAAATTGATATCTAAAAACACAAGGTCAAATTGGCTGTTAAGAATAATTTTGCGGCATTCTTCAGGAGAAGTCGCAAACGTGAAATTTGCAACGCATTTATTTCTAACAATTGCTCTTAAAGAAGCTCCCAGGGTTTTTGCGTCGTCGTCGGCTATTAAAATCTGATACACTTCATTAATCATTTGAACTCCTCTTTATACTGAAACGCATTAGTAATTTTAAAAAAAATGCCTGAAATATGAACTGTATACAATTGCATATTAACATATTTTAATAAAATATCAATACAATTACACCGGTTTTTGATTAGGGAACCGAAATGTGCTTATCTTTAATTAACCCTCGTCTGAAATACTTGAAGTGATTTTTACTATGAAAATCTATATATTACCGATTATTTTTCTTCAGTGATGTAGGGAGATTCGACAAAATTTAAGTTTTCCGATTGTTGTACGACATAGCCTCCATAGTAGATTCGAAGGTGTAATGGCGATAGATGTCATTTATGGAAGTTTTTAAAAGTCAGCTTTTATTTTTCTCACCATGAAAACTTTGAGAATCACGAATTTTAAAATCTAGACATATTTGTCGCATTGGTATTGAAGGAAGAACATGAGGTGCTTGATGAACGTTACTGTCTACTATGACAAAGTCGCTCAGTCGTATTGGACAAACGGCTTAGCAACTAGCAGGTATCTTAAGCCGCAGATCGAAAAATTATTTGAGTCCATTCCTAGCCTGTCGAAATCGACAGGCTAAGGAACTAAGCGGCTTTCCCAGGAATTGGCACCCCCATATTTCCATTTTTTGCCGTGTGAGCGTATCGCATTT
>JAYVPD010000181.1:0-4792 GCA_043757515.1 Pseudobdellovibrionaceae bacterium | reverse complement strand
ATGGGTACCATGATTCAGCAGTATAAGCTGACCGAGTCTGACTATCGAGGAACGCAGTTTCCCAATCCTAAAAAAGATTTAAAAGGTAATAACGATCTATTGTGTATTACTCGGCCTGATGTCATTTATGAAATTCATAAGCAATACTTAGAAGCGGGCTCTGATATCATTGAAACCAATACTTTTAATGGTAACTTGATTTCCCAATCTGATTATGAACTAGAGGAATGGGTAGATGAAATAAATCGCCATGCTGTGCGAATTGCCAAAAGGGCCCGCGATGATTTTTTTCACAAGACCGGGAAGAAAACCTATGTGGCTGGGGCATTGGGGCCTACAAGTAAAACGGCTTCGTTATCACCAGATGTTGAAAAACCTGAATTTCGTGGAGTCACGTTTGATCAGCTTGTGGCGGCCTATTATCAGCAGGCGAAAGTTTTTATTGATGAAGGCGTCGATATTCTATTGCCCGAAACTACGTTTGATACTTTGAATTTGAAGGCGTGCTTGTATGCGATCGAAACTCTTCAAGAAGAACATCGAAAAAAGTTTCCATTGATGTTGTCGGTTACGATCACTGATTTATCAGGACGAACGTTATCGGGGCAAACGCTGAAATCATTCTGGTTTAGCGTTAAACATTCTCGTCCGTTAAGTGTTGGAATTAATTGCGCTTTGGGTGCTGCGGATATGCGACCCTACATTCAGGAACTTTCTGAAATGGCTGATTGTTTTATCAGTTGCTATCCCAACGCGGGATTGCCCAATCCTTTAAGTCCGACTGGCTATGATGAAACTCCAGATTCAATAGCCGCTGAATTATCTAAAATGTCCAAAGCGGGACATGTTAATATCGTTGGGGGTTGCTGCGGTACGACCCCAAGTCATATAGCGGCGATTGCATCGCGGATACGGCACGATAAGCCCCATCATTTTACCGCAAAACCCGTGCGGTTTCGTTTGTCAGGACTTGAGCCTTTGGAAACGCCAACAACAGGCGAGCGATCGTTTTTGATGGTCGGTGAACGTACCAATGTCACAGGTTCCCCTAAATTTGCGAAATTAATTAAAGAAAATTCCCTTGCAGGTGGGTTAACGATTGCTCGTCAGCAGGTGGAAAGTGGCGCCAATATTTTGGATGTGAATTTTGATGAAGGAATGCTCGATTCAAAACAACTGATGACAGATTTTTTAAATCTGGTCGTATCTGAACCTGATATTTCAAAAATTCCGATTATGATTGATTCGTCAAAATTTGACGTGATCGTAGCAGGTCTTAAATGCTTGCAGGGAAAATGCGTTGTGAATTCAATTTCCCTGAAGGAAGGCGAAGCCGTATTTTTATCACAGGCCCGGCAAATTCAAAAATTGGGCGCGTCCGTTGTTGTAATGGCGTTTGATGAACAGGGACAAGCCGCTACGCTTGCGGAAAAAGTTCGCATCTGCCAAAGGGCCTATAAGCTTCTCACTGAAAAATTGAATTTTGATCCGGAAGATATTATTTTTGATCCTAACGTTTTGACTGTGGCGACCGGAATGGAAGAGCACAATCGGTTTGGTTTGGATTTCATTGAAGCCCTGAAAGAGATTAAAAAAACCTGCCCCGGCGTTTTGACTTCGGGCGGGATTTCCAATTTGTCGTTTTCCTTTCGTGGTAATAATAAAGTGCGCGAAGCTATGCACAGTGTGTTTTTGTATCATGCCATTCATTCTGGTTTAGATATGGGAATCGTGAATGCTGGGATGCTGGAAGTGTACGAAAGTATTGATCCCGAACTTAAAGCTCTATGTGAATCTGTGATTTTAAACACCTCCGCCGATGCTTCGGAAAAGCTAATCCAATGGGCCCAGGCCTGGAGTGATGCGCATTCTGTAACGAGCGATAAAAAGAGTGATCCCAAAGGCGCCGACTGGCGACAATTATCTGTAGAAAAACGCATCGAACACGCTTTAGTAAAAGGCATCGATGATTTTGTGACGGCCGACACTGCCGATGCTTTGGTTAAATATAAAAAGCCATTAAATGTAATTGAAGGGCCACTGATGGAAGGAATGAAAGTAGTTGGCGATTTGTTTGGCCAAGGAAAAATGTTTCTTCCTCAAGTTGTGAAAAGTGCCCGCGTGATGAAAAAAGCTGTCGCCTATTTAGAACCGTTTATGGATGCTGAAAAAGTCACCTCTCACCATCAACCGGTTTTTGTAATTGCGACTGTCAAAGGCGATGTTCATGATATTGGCAAAAATATCGTCGGCGTAGTGTTGGGCTGTAACGGCTATAAAGTTATCGATTTGGGCGTTATGGTCTCTATTCAAAAAATAATGGAAGAAGCTAAAAAACACAATGCCGATATCATTGGATTGTCAGGTTTAATTACGCCGTCTTTAGAAGAAATGATTTTCAATGCGCAACAGTTTCGGGATTCGGGCTATTCGGTTCCCTTGTTGATTGGCGGAGCTACGACATCCAAAGTGCACACCGCTGTGAAAATAGATCCCAATTATCCAGGACCCGTCATTCATGTTGGCGATGCCTCGTTAGTTGTCGAAGCATGTTCTCATTTACTGGGGTCACAAAAAGACAGTTATCGAATCAAAGTTAAAGAAGAATACAAACAGATTCGCGAAGCTTATTTGTCTAGAAAAGCAGAGACAGCTTTAGTGCCTTTGGCAACCGCTCGGGCTAATTCTTTTAAGTGGACGCAAGAATCGGCTCAAGTGCAAAAACCTACCAAAATGGGCGTTTTTGAATTGAAACCGGATTTATCAGATGTAGTAGAATACATCGATTGGTCGCCATTTTTTTGGGCCTGGGGTTTAAAAGGAACCTACCCCAAAATTTTGGACAGCGCTCAATATGGAATTGAAGCTAAAAAGCTCTATGAGGAAGCGTCTGTTGTATTAAAGAAAATCGTTTCGCAAAAACGTGTGTCTCCAAAAGTTTTGGTTGGTTTGTTTAAAGCATCTAGTGAAAATGAATCGATCTTCATCCAATCCGGCGAAAAAGAATTTGATTTTCATTTTTTGCGCCAGCAACGTCCGAGTGAAATTAATAACAATGTTCATTATTGCCTTAGTGATTTTATCGGGCCAAAGTCACAAAAAGCAGACGATTACATAGGAACGTTTTGTGTCACAGCGGGCGCTGAAGTTGAAGCCCTGGCCGATGCGGCGGCTCAGGCTGGGGATGATTATCAATCCATTATGATCAAATCCTTGGGCGATCGTTTGGCAGAAGCCTTAGCCGAGTGGGCCCATCATCATGTTCGTAAATTATTTAGTTTTGGAACTACAGAAACATTGTCTTATGACGATTTGATTAAAGAGAAATATCGCGGCATTCGGCCGGCTCCAGGATACCCATCGTGTCCAGATCATTTGCATAAATTTCAGATTTGGGAACTGATGGACGCTGAAAAGCGCATCGGTATGAGTTTGACTGAATCCGCGGCCATGCGGCCCGCAAGTTCCGTCAGTGGCTTTTATTTCTTTCATCCAGAGGCCACCTATTTTCATGTCAGTCGTATCGGGGATGATCAATTAAAAGATCATCTGCAGTCGCGTCCGGTAGAAGAGCGACTGCTAAAAAAGTGGCTTTCACCGTTGCTTTAGTCCCGGCTTGATTCCTAAGGCAACCCAGAGTAGGGTTCAGCTATGAATGTTTTGGTAACAGGCGGCGCCGGCTATATAGGATCTTTCGTGTCCCATCGATTAATCGAACGGGGACATGCCGTTATTGTTTATGATAATCTATCAACCGGGCATAAAGAATCCCTTCATCCCCAGTGCAAATTTGTGATGGGTGATGTGCGTGATCGCGAATTGCCAGCGCGGGTTATGAAAGATGGTAAAGTCGATTTAGTCATGCACTTTGCTGCCAAAACATCGGTCCCTGAATCTCTGGAAAACCCGCTGGATTATTTTGAAAACAATTCGTTTGGTACAATGAATTTGCTGCAAAATGGACTTAAAGCGGGTGTAAAAAAAATTATTTTTTCATCAACTGCGGCTGTTTACGGCGACACCAGAAAAGATTTTGTAAACGAAGAGGACGAACTTTACCCAATTAATCCCTATGGTGAATCCAAAGTTTTTGGTGAAAAAATGGTTCGCAGGGTTCATGAAGCTCACGGTTTAAGCGCTATAGTTTTACGGTATTTCAACGTCGCTGGGGCAAGCTTAGACAATCAGCTGGGGCAAAAAAATCCAAAAGCGAATCATTTATTTCATCACTTGACAGAGACGGCTTTGGGTCGCCAAAAAGTTATGTCTATATATGGCAATGATTACCCTACCAAAGATGGCACGGGCGTTCGGGATTTTATTCACGTGGAAGATATCGCTCATGCGCATATTTTAGCGGCAGAACGATTGCTGACAGAAGAGCGGTATTTGCAGACATTTAATTGTGGGTACGGTTCGGGGTTCAGCGTCCTAGAAGCCTTGAAAACAATGGAATCTGCGTCTGGACGAGAGATTCCGTTTGAAATTATCGCTCGAAGATTAGGCGATCCAGCCAAGGTTTTAGCGGACGTGAAAAAAATAAAAACGGAACTAAAATGGGTTCCTCGATTTGAGGATTTAAAAGTTATTTGTAAGACATCCTTCGACTGGAAAAACAAAATTCTATCTTAGTAGGAAGTCTCCTCGAAAAAAATACCGCGCCTTGGCAAAACAAAAACCTGTTAAAATATTTATTGAAATAAACACTCTAGAATACTAGCTTCCAGCCCGTAATAACCAGTATATGCCGATGATAGGTTCTGTCCATGGTTCGGCGTTTCTACCAGGCTCC
>JAYVPD010000180.1:0-4800 GCA_043757515.1 Pseudobdellovibrionaceae bacterium | reverse complement strand
ATTGACCTAGACTTTTCTAGCCTTGCCATAGGGTTGGGTCTTTTAGATAATTTAGGCATGAAAGCTTTAAAATATCTTATTTTATTATTTCCTACAGTGGTTTTTGCTTCGTTTGATTTTAATCCCATCATAGCTACGTTAGCACCTTCTGGTGAAGCGTCTACAGTGGCGTTTCAGGTGACTAATCAAGACAAAGTTAAAATTCCTGTCCAGATAACTATTTATCCTCGCGTCCCGGATGCTGAAGGTAAAGAAGACTACTCGGATAAAGCAGCCGAAAAAGTGGAAGATCAATTTCGTATTTTCCCGAATCAATTGATTTTGGAGCCAAATGAAACGCGCACAATTCGTGTTTCCTGGAAGGGAAATCAAAAATTAACTACGGAACTTCCGTTTCGAATAGTCGCAGAAGAAATTCCGGTCGATGTGTCCGATCCTAATAAAAAATATGACAAAGCTGTCGCGAGAATTACGATTTCCACTCGCTATGTGGGCTCATTGTATGTGACTCCGAATGGTGTGAAACCAAACCTGATTGTGGATGTCAAAAATTCGGAAACCGCCAACAAAGGTTTAGAGCTCGAGCTAACGAACAAAGGCACGGCTCACCAAGTTGTAAAAAATCCCGTTTTGAAATTGAAATCGATTGGGACAGGAAAAGAGATCATCTGCGCTGCTGAAGAAATTAAAGAACTTTTGAATCAAAATGTGATGCCTGGGCTGACCCGGAAATTTCACTTAAATTGGCCCAAAGAGCTGCCCGTTGGCCAAGTGAAGGCAACGCTTGAGTTTGCTAAAGAATAGTTTGCCTAAGGGTAGATTTTTTTTTTTAAATCTTTTATTTTTAGTAGCTGCTTCTATTGCCCACGGTGAAACCCAATATGTTACCTATCCGATTGGTGTAATCTCGTCCAAAAAACAAGTTGAATTAAAAAACAAACCATCCAAAGACGGCAAAAAAGCAGGAGCAATGAACCCTGGCGAACATTTTGCCGTTTATAAAAAAGGAGATTGGTTTTTAATTCTGGATGGCCCAAGTGTTGAATTGTATGTCGAACAAGCAAGCGTTAAATTACTAGATGAAAACTTTCCACTTGCCCGCAGTGTGGGTCAAAGTATCCGAGTCCGAGCCATTCCTGGAACAAATGGACGTGTTGTTGGGATGGTCAATTCGTCTGAAATTATCGCAGTTGATAAACAAGGCGACTGGTTTCAGATAAAAGACGGGCGTTATCGTGGGTACTATATTTCCGAGCAATTCTTTAGACTTTTAGATAAGTTCGAAGTTTTTAAAGACGAACCAGAAACTCTGGCTAACTTAAAAGTGGTAAGCGAACCTCCGGCCCAGGCAGCCCCGAAAGATCCCATTGCAGCTCCAGCCGTTTCCCTTAATCAACCTTTTCCGCCGTTGCCCGTAAAGCCATCGGCCACTTCGGCTCCAACCTCAGGTCCAAAAATTCAAGAAAAAACGTGGAATTCAAAAGAAGAAGAACGATTTAATAACTTGGCCGACAAAGCATTTAAAACGAAAAAAAAGGCCTCTGATAATCCGGATGACGAAGTCATCATGCCTTTGATAATCGAAGGTGAAAAACAAGCATTAGGGCAAATTAGGACCAAGCCAAATACAGACAGTGATTTAGTTATGGAAGCGCAAAAATTAAAAAGAATTTTGCAAGATTACGTAGATCCAAAATGGTTTTCCAAATCTGAAAATCAAAAGAAATTTGAAAACGAATGGATCCATATAAAAGAATTTGAAAATGGCGAATTTAAACTGATTTACAGCGAAGCTAAACTAAACATTCAGTTGATATTACCTTTGGAATTAAAAAAAGAAGGGGTTTCAAAAATTTTGCGCAGCGGTTCCGGGCAATCTAAAATCGCCCCCGAAGCACCTGCGTTTTTCAGCAGTTATTTGAATATCGATACGAGCCAAGTCTTTGACACTCGAAATGCAAATTCAGAATCAGATACGCGATCGCCCTTGCGCGCTCAATTAGAAAATGGAACTCGGCTGGGTAGTTTCAATTTAGAAGCCTACGGAAGTTATGTCGAACAGCGGTCGGCTGATTCGACTGTACCTGCCTTTACAAGACAGGATGTGAGGGTTATTAGGGATTTTTCTTCTGAACTCATTCGAACCTCTTTCGGTGACCTAAACTACCCAACGACGGGTTTTCAATCCTTTCGATCCATGGCCGGATTTTCGATGACTCGCAAATTCTACATGTCCCCTTCGAAATTGACCTTTCCATCAGGCAGCTACGAATTGTTTTTACAAAGAAATTCAAAAGTATTTGTTTGGATTAATAACCAAATGGTGCAAGTGCTAGATTTGCCCGCTGGAAAACACAGTATTCAGGATTTCCCATTTGCATCGGGTGTAAATGAAATTCGATTTGAAATTGTGGATGACGTCGGCAGAACGGAAACAGTTAACTATTCTTATTTTTCAAGTGCGGAACTTCTAAAGCCAGGCTTACATCAATTTTCCTATGCGGTGGGCGCGCCGTCTACAACGATAGATAGTCAGCGAATTTATGATTCAAGTAAAACTACTGTGTCCGCGTTTCACCGTTATGGTATTAGCGAAACGACCAGTGCCGGCGTAAATATTCAAAATGACAATGTGCAAACCGTCTTTGGACTCGAATATTTATTATCTACTACCTTGGGTTTTTTTAAAACTGAAGCAGCCTATAGTCATTACCTAGGGGCGCCTGATGGAGCGGCTGTTTCAGAATTTTTCTTTTTCACTGACCAAGTCGGTGAAGAAAAATTACAGAGGACCTTTAATTTAGGATTAAAATATCAATCCGAAACCTTTGCCCTTCTTGGGTCTCCCGGTTTTGATGGAACGCGCAGAAACTATGAATTATCAACCGGCTATTCACAACCGTTATCAAAATTTTCAAGTTTAAGTTATGGCCTTTCCTACAACATCAATAAAATGGGATATTTAGCAGCCCCTGCCGGTGTGGACAATTCTTTTACCATTACCTTGGGTGTAAATCGTCGCTGGGACAGTGGCTTGGGCGTAAGTGGGACCCTTCGCCATAACCGCACCGAGCGGGGTGATGAAGACGTCAGTGCGTCGGTTTTTATGATCTGGTCGATGCCAAAAGAAAAACAAGTTGTAACAGCACTTCATAACACGACGGATTCCTCGACGCGCGCCGATTGGTCATATTCGCCCGATAATGGCACCGGAGCTGTAAAATATCTTGCGTCCACCAGAGATGGGCAATCTGAAAAAGGGTATTCGGGGGGGCTCGATTACAATGGTAATCGCGCGCGCAGTTCATTGACCTATGAAATTATTCTTCCAAAAGAACGCGACGGGACAGCTGCGGGAACGGGTGGTACCAAACGTAAATCTGATCAGATCACAACACTGCAGCTAGGAACTTCTTTGTTATTTGCAGATGGGTATTTTTCCTTAAGCCGGCCCGTAACGGATAGTTTTGCAATCATTGCGCCTGTTAAAAACCTAAAAGGGCAGCCGCTTCAATTGAATCCTGAAACTCAAGGTTCCTATCTAGCTCGAACTGACGGGTGGGGAAATGCGGCGCTTCCCGAGTTAAGTTCGTACAATCAGAGCACTATCATTATTGGTGGTAAAGAAGTTCCGCCAGAACTTACCATTCCGCGTGATCACTTTGATATTTACCCACCTTACAAAAGTGGTTACGCATTTGCGGTCGGCACGGACGCCACTATTTATTTAAGTGCTAAAATATTTTCGCCAGACGGGTTGCCGTTAACGGCGGCGGGGCGGGCTGTTTACCTGGATGATTTGTCACTAGAACCAATTATTATATTTATGAATCGAAAAGGCATATTGCGATCCGAAGGATTTAGGCCGGGCCGCTATCGATTGGAAATTCTAACTGATGACTATCAAGTTTTTAATTTTGAAATTCCAAAAGCAAGTGTTGGAGACTATGACCTAGGTGACGTTCACCTATTAAAAAAATAAGAGAGTGACTATGAAAATATTTTTTCGCTACATCGTACTTGTTTTTGTTCTAAATGCAGCGCCGGCTTTTGCTGACTGCGGGCTTAGTTTTTCAGCCAATGATATTTCGATAGCCTGGGATTTAAATTTTACAAATATCGCGGTTCAAATCCGAGTGGACAAGGCCAACGTGGATAGTTGCAATTTTGGAATTGGTATCACAAAAGGCGGGGCCGCCGCTTATACGGGACGGCGCGGGGCCAATGGCGGCAATACGCTTCGGTATCAGCTCTATAAAGACAATGCGCTTTCTAAAACCCTGAAGGATTCACCGGATATCACCTCGGCGGATGATGTTATTACCAGTGGCTTTCAATCAGGAACGGGACTTTCACAGAATGTTTTATACTATTTTGAAATTCCACAAAGTCTGGCCACCACACCGACTTTTGCAGCCGCGGGAACCTTCACCGATAGTTTTACTTTGCATCTTTACGAGGGCAGTGACCCGTTAGCCTTTTCAACGCCAGTGGCCACCGCCAATGTGAATGTTTCAATTAGTATCGCTAAAATGATCGCGCTTTCCATAATAGATGCTGGTGGGGGCTTTGCTTTGGGCAGTACCAGCCGCAATATGAATTTTGGAGTTTTGTCTGAAGGCGCTTCTTCTAATTTTGATTTGCGTGTCCGAACTAACGCTGGTTACAGTGTGACCTTTTCATCGGTACACGATGGCCGACTGAGGCACACAGATCCTATAAAAAATTCGTTTGTTCCGTTTTCTTTGTATGTGAATGGCGCCAAGCTCACAATGTCGTCCAGTAGCGGCACTCCCGTCG
>JAYVPD010000179.1:0-55174 GCA_043757515.1 Pseudobdellovibrionaceae bacterium | reverse complement strand
ATCAGTCAAAGCGTCGGTGACTTCGCCAGTTTCTGCTGTGTATTCGTAAGTTCGGCCTTCTTCAGGAATTTCGGCTAAATTAATAATCATGGGACCAGGTTTAAAGAGACTCGTATCAAGGGTCAATGAGTTTTCCTAAGATTTACTAAATTACATTTTTTAGTAGGAAATATAAACCAAGCCGTTGCCAGGAACTCTGCTAATGGCGAATTGATTTAGTTGCCCTTAAAGCCATAATAAGTTTGAATAAAAGGCAGTATGAATGACGTTGCAGTGATCATTCCAATTTATAAAGTCTATAAATATTTGCACCAGGCAATTTCGTCGGTTTGCAATCAGACTTACCCAATTCGTGAAATCTGTATTGTTGACGATGGATCAAATGAAGTTGAAATAACTGATATTGTGAATTCATTTAATGACTCTCGAATTAAAATTATTTGTTTTTCCAAAAATAGGGGAATTTCAGCTGCCCGTAACGCAGGTGTATTAAATACTGAAAGCGCTTTTGTTTCTTTTCTCGATTCTGATGATTATTGGGCGACTGATAAAATTCAAAAGCAGATTGCAACAATCCTAAATAGTACGGCTGACATCGCTTGCTCTTCAATAGTGTTTCATGAAGATCATAAATCACCCAAGCTCCATGTAGTCTCGATCCCGGATAACCCGCTTGATACTCTTTTCTCTGAGTTGTTTTTTATTTCTCCAAGCACACTATTCTTGTCGCGTGAAAAATTTAACTCAATTGGCGGATTTGATGAAGATCTTCGTTTTGGGGAGGATTGGGATTTTTTAGTGCGCGCCAGCTTACTTAGAGTGACTTTTGTTTCAGTGGCCAGTTTGACTCACATGAGAGTTCACTCAAAGAGCATGTCGATTAGTTATTTTCCGCTACGCGATGTCCAGAGGCTTCGCAAAAAGCTTCTACAAATTAAATATGAAGACAAACGAGTCAATACACTAATGATTGCATTTTCATTCAGCGCGATGGCCCGATGGATGCATGGAAAGCATAGTAAGTGGCTGGAATTTTATTTATTGGGGCTCGCTGGGATCACAAATCCTAGAATCATTTTCAATGGTCATTTTCGCGGGAATGTAATGAGCTCTTTGATTAATTGGAGCCGAATTAATGTATGACCGTTCTATTATTGTGCCAGTGTACAACGGACAAAATAAAATTCAAGATTGCTTAAATGCTATATTGGTTCAAGTTAGATCGAATGATGAATTAATTGTTGTAGACAACGTATCGATCGATAGAACGAGTCAGCAATTGATTGAATACAAAAGGCGGGGTGTTCGGGTTTTAACAGTGGGTCCGCCGTCCCGAGGGTTAGCTCGTCAATTCGGAATTGAAAATGCTTCGGGTCGTGTAATTGTGATGGTGGATTGCGATTGTATTGTTGAGCCTGGCTGGCTGGATGAGATTACGAAACCCATTTTAGAAGGACAATCAAAGATAGTGATTGGAAAGACAATGGCTATTGAAGGCACGTCTTGGGGTCGATTAGCTGAATCTACTGAAAAAACATTTCTTTTTCAGCCTAACGAATTTGGACAACCTTTTAATTTTACGTCGACTCATTTTGCTATGGACAGAGCATGCCTAGATCTTTTGTCTTTTGACCAGCGACTTGAGGCCGCCGAAGACTTTGATTTCGGGCTGCAATGTTTTTTAAAAGGGATTTTAATTAGCTACGCTGAAAAAGCGGTCGTAGGACATATTTATTTGGATACCTTGTTTGGGCATATGGTTAAATCTTTTTCTAGAGGCTTTTGGTCGTATCAAGTCTATAAAAAATACGGTGCGCACGATTTAAAGTTTAAAGAAAAGATTAGGCGAAACAAGGGGTTTGAATTTTATCGGTTAGTTTATATTTTTCCGTGGGCTTTAATTCAGATTGCAAAAATAGTTTTTAGGTCTGGAGAAATAAAAAAATCCATCTGGTATTCATTGTGCTATGAAGTTGCTTGGCAATTCGGGGCCCTTAAGGCGCGTGTGTCCAGACTCGAATCTCGGGGCGACCCCTTGCTAAAAGTTCATTGATAGTCACAAATTTATAGTTTTGTCCGAAGCTGGCAAATATGTCTTCCAGTGCCATTAAAGTCTGTGTTCGGTCTGGATTTCCATTCGGACCTTGCTTAAACAATCGATCATGTAAAATAACGATGCTACCGGGTGCCAAATTTGACTGAATTTTTAAAAAGATGTCGCGAGCTGAAATATGGGTCCAATCCATTGGCACGACATCACCGCCAATAATTTTGTATCTTAGGATTCTTGCAAGGGTAGTTGAAAGCAATGTTTGATGTCCAAAAGGTGGACGAAAAAAAGCTGATTCATATTTTCCCAATGTACGACTGCATTTTTGAATCTGATCTATAATCCCTTTTGCTGACAGACCTGCAAAAGAGGTATGATCCCAGCCATGATTTCCAATACAGTGCCCGTCCTCAAAAATTCGTTTCAGTAAATCCGGCTGCTCTTGGGCGGCTTGGCCGATAATAAAAAAGGTCGCTTTGGCATCATAGCGTTTTAAAAGGTCCAATAGTCTACTCGTATAAACAGGATCGGGGCCATCATCAAATGTCAGTGCGGCTAGAGGTTCCGAGCATTGAACTCTGAAAATAGAACCAAAAAGAGGTTGAAGAAATGTGTTCACCTTTGAATACTCCCGAGAATAGGCACATTTGTCTAGAATTACCTGCTAGACAAAAAAATGAAAAAGGTGCGAAAATCATCCTAATGGCTAACTCCGAATCTAACCAAATGCCCCTTCAGGGTATATCAGTTCTTATTCCTCATTTCATTGAAGGCAACGGTTTTATTGCAGGATTAGGCAGGGCCTATAGCCGACTTGGAGCCAATGTAGTCTACGGACGGGACAATTTACTTCAGCAATCTGTCGACATTGATTGGATTCATTTAAATTGGCCGGAATCTATCTATCGTTGGGCCGTTGTGGGTGCACCCGAAAAAAAAGCGGAGGAAATGCTTTGTGCATTGGTCGCTTATAAAAAAAAAGCCGTTAAAATTATTTTGACGGTACATAATATAAGTCCACATGAGTATTCAGAAGATCCATTTGATCTTTCCGTCTATCAGCAGGTGATAGAGTTATCTGATACTCACGTGCATATGTGTCCGGAATCAATTAAATTGTTAGAAAACAGGTATAGAGTTCCATCGTCAATTGCAAAAATCATTTCTGAATGTATTAATTTTGATATTGAGGAAAGCACAATGTCGGTCAGAGACGCTCGGCAAAGCTTATCACTTTCTGATGAGTCATACGTCTTTCTGCAATTTGGGTATATACGACAATACAAAGGCACGTTTCGGTTGATCCGCGCTTTTTGGTCCGCTGCGGTAAGAAACAAAGTTCTGTTGATCGCGGGAACTTATCAATCAACTTCTTCGCGTTGGTCTTTTTTGGATTTAGTAGCTCTAAAACTTATTTCAAAATTTGATAGACGGATCAGGGTCGAAACCAAATGGATAGAAAACAACGAAATTCAAAAATATATGAAAGCGTCTGATTGTGTCGTGATTGGAAATACTTCTGGGTTAAACTCAGGGATTGCAGCACTAGCAATGAGTTTTGGTAGGTTAGTGATAGGCCCCAAGGCTGGATGTATGCCTTATCGATTGAGCCAGGGCGAAAATTTAATATATGAATCGCTGGCCCAGCTTATCCAGGCAATGGAGCATGCGAACAAGATGAATAAGGATGTTATAATGGAAAGAAATATCTCTGCTAGTTTAAATTGGTCTTGGCGAGATATGATTTTCAAAATTTTGAATTCAATTTCGCCGACGAATAATGAGAAATCTAATAGTTTGCTTTAAAAGCCCCAGGTTAAAAGCAATCATGGCCATTCGTTCTAATGAAAGTTTGAAGATGAATTTTATTAAGTGCAATGGGTTGACGTTTTTGCCTACTAATTCATAAAGTATTTTCAGTGAATAAGTTCCTACATTTTTGAGCAGTACTTTTTTACAAGGCGACGATAGGCTATTGTTCATAACAGCATCTGAAACGCCCTGCCAATAAAATCGATTTATAATCCATCGTCGTGTCATTCGAGATTTTTGAATTCGATGCTGGATCAATGAACTTGGGCAGTAAACCACTTTGAAACCCATTTTTTCAAAACGGATAAAAAATTCTTTTTCCTCATTTGAAAGTAGACTATTTGGTCTTCGTCCTAAATTTTCAGAAAATCCGGTCGTTGAAACTAGCGCCTGACGTCGAAAGGCCATATTTCCACCGTGTGGATATTCTGGAAACTGTATCCGCTTTGCACAGGATCCAAAACGTGTGGCTCCAAAACCATGATGTTCTAATCGACTATCAGTAAGCCATGCTGGGCGGGGACTTTCAAAAACCGCTTCGATTCTTCCTGCCAGTCCATCAGCCAATGGAAATTCTTCAAATGCCAAAGCCAGATTTTTCAACCATAGACGGTCAAAAAAAATATCATCATCTACAAAAGCGATAATATTTCCTTTAGATTCACTAATGCCGCGATTTCGTGCAAGCGAAAGTCCTGGAAAAGGTTCGAAGACGTATTTTACCGGTCGTCGTTTTTTTATTTCAAAAACAATTTTTTCAGTATCATCTGTAGAATTATTATTTACGATGACAAGTTCGAACTTCAAATTTGTTGGGAAGTCCATTTTAAAAAAACTATCGATTGCATCTTTGACCAGAACGGCCCGATTGAAGGTACAGATGACAATGCTGACACCAATCCCTTCAGTCATAACTAAAGCCTCTCGTCTGAATAAGACTTTGGTAAAATGCCTTTGGCGTCATAGATGACAGTCCGAGGAAAAGACTCCCTATTTATTGGAAGCTTAGTAAAAAAGTGATGGGCGACCGTTAAAATAATCGCATCATATTTTGCCAGATCAGATAGTACGTCTTTTTTAGAAAGTGAAATGGAATACTGACTATAAAATTCGTCAGGATCTGCCAGGGGGTCGTACACTGATACCGAACAGCCAAAGTCATTGAGTTCTCGATAGAGAGCAGGGGTTTGACTATTCTTAATATTAGGAAAATTTTCTTTAAACGTGGCGCCTAGAATTAAGATTTTTGGTTCAAGCGTTTGAGTGTTTTTTCGTACCAATTTCAAAACTCTGCTAGCAATAAAAAGGGGAATATAATTGTTGACGGCTGTAGCGGCCGACAAAATACGATGATTAAATTCCCCTGGTCCAGAGTCATGAGATAGATAGGCCGCCGCCAACGCTAAGCAATCACCGCCGACTAGTCCTGGACGAAATGGCAGAAAATTCCATTTTGATTCGGCAGCAGAAAGTACCTCTAAGGTATCTATATTTTTTTCTCTTAAAATAAGAGACATCTCATTGATAAAAGCTATGTTAACAAATCGCTGAGCATTTTCTACAACTTTGGCCGCTTCGGCAACACGGATGCTAGGCGTTTTATGGGTTCCTGCTTTAATTATTTTTTTATAGAGTAAATCCACTTTGTCCGCAGTAGACTCCGTTGAACCACTTGTTATTTTAACTATGTTTGTAAGGCTTCGATTTTTATCACCTGGATTGATTCGCTCTGGTGAGTATCCGCAAAAGAAGTCTAAATTGAATTTCAAACCCGACACGTTTTCTAAAGCTGGAGCGCATATTGACTCAATACAACCTGGAAAAACTGTCGATTCAAAAATGACTAAATCATTCTTTTTTAAAACTTGGGCAACCATTTCATTGGCTTTATTAAGGGCCATAAGATCGGGTCCTGTTTTTAGATCAAAACCAGTTGGGACAGCGACGATAAATATGGTGCACTCAGCAAGGTGCTTTGGCTCAGAAGTGAATCGAATACTGGTTGATTTTAACTCATCTTCCGACATGTGAGACGTGTGATCTATTCCACCGCAAAGTTGTTCTATTCTGTTTTTATCGTTGTCAAATCCAACAACAGGAAAATGTTCACTAAAAGCCTTAGCCAAAGGGAGCCCTATGTAGCCCAAACCAATGATAGCAATTCTATAATTTTCCATACTATTTAGAATGCACCGCTAAAGACTTGCTAGTCAATTGAATGAAAGGCAAAATTGTCAACAAGTGAACCAGCCTGAAATCACAGTCATTGTGCCTTGTTATAATGTAGCCCGCTATGTAAAGCGGGCTATTCATTCTGTTCTTGCTCAAACACTAAAGAACATCGAAATCATTGCAATCGACGATGGTTCGGGCGATGGCACTTATCAAGAATTGTTAAGTATATCCGATGAACGGTTTCAGGTTTATAGGCATTCATGCAATCAGGGTGTGTCTGCGGCGTTAAATATAGGAATTAGTTTGGCGAAAGGTAAATATATGGCGGCTCTAGGGGCCGATGATAGATGGTTCCCAGATAAATTAGAAAAGCAAATCTCCTATTTGAAAAAATACGAATTGGATATTGTAGGATGTTGGACTATCGAAGAGTTTGAAGGAAACTATGCGCCGAGTGGCACAGAGTTAAAACAAATTGAAAATAGGTTTGATCTTAAGGGCAGTGCATTTAATTTTTTTTTAACGGCACTGAATGTTGGTGTTGGATCGACTTTGCTTGGGAAAAGAGAATTTATTGATGAACGACTAGATGAAAAGCTGAGAACAAATGAAGATTGGGAATATTTTGCACGACTCGCTATTGCCGGATTCAAATTTGGAATCATTCCGATGAGCCTAGTTATTTGCGCTCGGCGTGCTGATGGCTTAAGTAAGACTGAATCAAACGCGGATCTAGCCATTACAGCCATTTGCAAATTTAAACATCAAGTATCGGACTACATATTGGCTCAAAGTTATATTCGCAGCGCGCTATGGATGACTAACCCGGAAAATCCAAAAATTAGCGATGCTAGAATTTTGATCGGGAAAGCCGTTCAATCCCATCCAGGCATTATTTTTTCCAGAAATTTTATTTTTATTGTGAAATTTTTTGTGATTAACTATTTTCAACGTATAGCGATAGTAGAAAAAAAATATTCGTAAATTTGACCTTTTATGAACGCGTACGTATTTTTAATATGCCGTCGTTCTTGATCGCAAAAATGCCATTTTCCAATAAGTAATCTTACCTTCAAAAAAAATAGTCCTGAAAAAAGATCCCAAGGTGGTTTGACTGAGTTTTGATCTCGACGTCGACAAAGATAAGCTGAACGTCCCGCTCTAAAGTAGCGTCCGGATATTGATTTGTCAGTGAGCTGATCGGCCCGTACTTTGTGAAAAACCTTGGGTTCAGAAATCGCTTGGCAGCAAAAACCTATTTTTTCCATTCGAATACAAAACTCAACTTCAGATCCCATCGGGTAGTTAGAGGTCCCGTTGGGTCCCATTTGTTCATTAAAACGATGTCCTAATTTGAAGACGTCCGAATGTATAGCCATATTTCCACCCCAACATTGCTCGCCGCAAATCGGGCCGTTTTCTCGAACGGGCGTTTTTGAAAAAAGAAAGTCTTCCGGCAATTCGAGCGCATGAATGATTTGTTTTATATGCGGGTCCATTTCAAGCTCGATAGGTCCACACAATATGAAATTAGGGTATTTGCAATTGGTCTGCTCGGACCATTGACAAAGCCAGAGCGGATCAAACTTAATATCGTCATCGGTAAAAACAACGAGTCCAGAAACGATGTCGCCAATTGCACTATTAAGGGCTCTATTTTTTCCGGTTTCTTTTAAAAAATAGACTTTGATCGGGAGCGACGTTTCAAAAGATGAAGCTACTTTAAAACTGGTGATATCACCACCGTTAACTACGACCATTAAATTCCAACTACATTTTGGTTTATGGGTTTGAGCCAAGCTTTCAAGAGTATTCGATAGGCTCTTTGGTCGACCCGAGGTTGCGATAATTACTGTTATCATCTGAATATCCTAAAGTTAAAGTGGTACGCCTGAATGAAAATACAAATTGAAGTTTTCCGAAGAGCGATCTTGTAGAACAAGGCCTTCGCAATTAACGGGAATCGATTCATGGAGATATAGGTAAAACCGAATTCGCCAATTTCCTTTTAAGTATGAGCAGACATCGCTTTTAAAATCGTCATAGCGAATCGTTGATAAATCAGTTATTGTACCCGATTTTAAAAATATTGGCCTAATTTGGACAGCAGTCGCAAGCACCGTCGATTTCCATGGCTCCGAGATAAAAAATTCTCCTTTTAGGTTATTGGCGATGCGTAAATCATCATTCGTTAGTATCGTATTAGCAGGGGGGCGTGCCTTTAGCAATCGTCTTGTCCCATCCGTAAGTTGCACGGTCAGTGATTCCCATCGATTCAATTCAGTATATTGAAGTCCATACCAACTCAAATAGCCTATAAAAATTGCTACTACCAAAGAACGAAGGCCAGAATGAAATTTGACAATTTGATCCAATCCAAAGCCGGCAATTAAATGAATGCAGAGGCAGCTAATCAAAACTACTCTTGGGTAATCGATAATCAATCGCCAACTGGTTTGGGAATAGAAAACCCAAAATACAAATGTCATAAGTGTTGTGTATAATAAAATCGGGACTTGTTTTTTTACACGGGAAAGACCAAATAATGACAGTACTAGGGCTACCAGAGAAACTATAAAATAAAGGTTTAATGAGTCATGAATTTCAGGCGACGGTTTTGTAAAAATAAATCGTGATCCAATATAGCTTAGCGGGGATAAAGAATTAGTTGTCGTTAGCAAGTTACTTGCCAATACAAGAACAAAAACTAGAACTACAGACACTGATGTGGTGCCCGCCATTAAAATTAGTTTTTTCCCTCGTGCGTAAAAGACAAATGGCAAAATACAAATAATTAGAGGCGGGTAAATTAGACATGTAAGTCCCCAAAAAAAGAAAATGCTCAAGCGAATTTCCGCTAGCAGTCCTAAAACACCCGTTAAAAAAGACAGTATTCCCAAATGAATGGGAAGATAGGACCAAACTGAGGGAAAGTTAGAGCCATGTGTGAGGTGAAAAATCAAGGCCGCACATATAAATGCCGAGATTCGTGTAACCTCTAAGAATCTCATTATCAAATAGCAGAGAACAACGGTAAAAATATTAATTGCGATTCCCAGGCCAACGTAAGATGTTAACGGGTCTATTGAGAAAAATTGAAAAATTCCAGTATTAAAATTATGGAATAACCACTGAACATTGAGAAACCCGACAGTCTCTTGTGAATAAGGATAGTAAAATGGCATTAAGCCATTGCTAAGGGATTTTTGACTGAGTGAAATAGCATGCCATTCATCGGAAAAAAAAGGATAAGGGTAATTTAAACCGTGCGCATAAAATTCTGGATTTAAAACAGTAGATGCCATTCCTACGTAGTTTAAATGAACCTTTGTAAGGCAGAAAAGTCCATATATAATAAGAACGATAGTCATTCCCGCTTCCCTTTTTAGCTCCGCCGGAAAATTTTTCGGCTTAGATTGACTTTGCAGCTGCAAAAAAATGAAAGCCACTAAACTAATAAAAATTTCAGAAGTTAAAATGGCGGAATTTGATATTTTTAATATTAGATTTAAACTAATGAAAATACTTTGGGCAAACAAGGCACTGGAAATAAAAACAAAAAATAGGCATAAAAATTCAACATTGGTTTGTCCTCGCCGCGCAAATAGGACACCTGTGACACCGATTAAGAATACTACAAATGCAGCTATCAAAGCTTCCGTAAGAGTCTCCAGCTTGGACTGACTTTAAGAACAAAAAGGTTTTTTAAATAAAATGCGACAAGAAAGCGCAGATGCCTCAGGCCATCAGGTAGAGGGCGCAATTTTGATTCGCCTATTCGTCGACGATAACACATGGATACTTGTCCAATTTTTAATTTTGAGCATTCGGCAGCGGCTATCATCTCGGAGGCAAACTCCATTCCGTCGCATTTAAGATTAAGTCGCAAGTAGGCGTCTTTACTAAATCCTCGCATGCCACATTGTGAATCACTGACTTTCGAATTGAAAAGTACCTTCAATATAAAGGTCAACAAAGGATTGCCGATATGACGATGAAGCCAAGGCATAGCTTTGCTTTCCATTTGAAGATTCAAACGATTCCCAATTACTAAGTCGCAGCCAGATTCTATCAGCATCATAAATTCGGGAATCTTTGAAAAATCGTAAGTCCAATCAGCATCAGCAAGGATAATATATTTCCCTTGCGCCGCTTGAATTCCAAGGTTACAGGCAACGCCATAGCCGATCTGTCCATGTGAAATCAATACGCAGCCATTTTGCCGCGCGATCCCAGGTGAGTCATCCTTTGAACTATCTGAAACGATAATTTCATAGTTTTTGGTCAAAGTCTGCATTGTCGCTTTAATTTGTTCAATGCATTTTAAAAGTGCCGCGGCTTCGTTTCGACAAGGCAATACGATACTCAATTCTAGAGCAGAATTTGAATTTCTATTTTGTAAATATAATGGTTGCATGCAATAAGCTAATCACATGAAAATAACGGTTTCAATATGAATAAAGTTAAAATCGCAATTTTTCACAATTTCATGGATAACATCGGTGGTGCGGAACTCGTCACGATTTCGTTAGCAAAAAATTTGGACGCTGATATTTTCACGACGAATATTGATTTGGATAAAATTGCAAAAATGGGCGGCAGTGGGCTGCGCATTCATTCAATTGGAATGGTACCCATAAATGCACCATTTCGACAACAATTAGCACTCTGGCGATTTCGCCGTTTAAATTTAAAAGGAAAATTTGATTTTTTTATTATAGCAGGCGACTGGGCTGTGTCTGGCGCTGTGAACAATAAACCCAATCTTTGGTATGTTCATTCTCCGATACGTGAGATTTGGGATCTATATGAGTATACACGTAAGAGTATCGTTTCGCCTTTAAAACGACCTGTTTTTGATGTCTGGGTAGCACTCAATAGGAGATTGACTCGGACATATATTAAACATGTGAATGAATTATTATGCAATTCACAAAATACTCGAAATCGAGTGAGTAAATATTTGGGGCGTGATTCTGAAATAGTCCCTCCGCCAACCCAAACTGCAGATTATTTTTTTAAACCCAATCAAAAATATTGGCTCTCGGTAAATCGGTTGATCGCTCACAAAAGAATTGAAGTCCAATTGGAAGCGTTCCGCAACCTTCCTGATGAAAAACTTATTATAGTAGGGTGCTATGAAAAATCGACTCACTTTCAAAGCTATGCGCAGAAAATGATGTCGATAGCTCCACCGAATGTTACGTTTTTGAACTGGTTAGATCGGCCGCATTTGCTGACGCTTTATTCCGAGTGCAAAGGTGTTATTTCGACAGCACTTGAGGAAGACTTTGGATTGACTGCGATCGAAGCGATGGCTTCAGGAAAACCAATGATTGCTCCTCGATTGGGTGGTTACGGTGAGACCGTTGAACATATGAAGTCTGGAATTTTACTAGATGAGGTAACCTCGGAAAAACTAAAAGAAGCGATCCAAATTGCTGATAGTAATTTAGACCGTTTCTTTAAGCCAGCTCAAGAACGTGCCCAGAGATTTAGCTCGGCTTCTTTCATACGCAAAATTCGATCTAGGATTGAAACCAGCGGAATTTAAGTCTCGATTTGAGACGCTTTTCAACTTTAAATTTTAAAAAGTAGCCTAAAAGTGTCTAACTTGTTTAGATTTTCCAAGTCCTAGCCGAAAGGTATATAGGTGATAGTCAAAGCAAAATCATACTTTTTTAACAAGAGTGCTCAATTCGCGATATTAATTTTTCTATCCGTCGCGCTGTCTGCTTGTACTATTAATACTAGTATTACGACCTTAGCATCCGAATCTAGTGCAAAAGATGATGAGTCAAAATTACCCGTCGTTGGTTTTAACCCCAGTATCATGATTGTTGCGGAATCTATCGGATCTGTTTCAGTTCCTGTGACTCTTTCTAAAGCGAGTGCTAAAACGGTGTCAGTGACCTATTCAATAAGTGGCAACAGCACGGCGACTGGCAATGGCGTCGACTATAACTTGGTCGCCTCCACTTTGACATTTGCGCCCGGCGAGACGACTAAAGCTATTTCTATTGATATTATAGATGATTCACTAAACGAAGAAGATGAAACTATTGTTTTGTCCCTAAGTGGAAGCGACGGGGCAAAGCTAAGTGATGGTTCAACAATTACGATTCAAATTACCGATAATGATTTGCCACCGAAAGTCGATTTTAGTGTGGCGGCACAAACGGTTTCAGAGGTTACGGGAACAGCAACGGTTACAGTAAATTTATCGGCAGCGAGTTCAAAAATTATCACCGTTCCTTTTTCAGTAGATGTGGACAGCACAGCGTCACCTGATGGTGTAGACTATACCTTGAGTTCGTCATCGTTAACTTTTAATCCAGGTCAGACGTCAAAACAAATATCGGTTGCCTTGGTAAATGATGGTTTTGTTGAAGCTGACAAATATATTATTTTAGATTTGGGTGCAGTCGTAAATGCTACTCCTGGTGCTATTACTCTTCACATGATCACCTTGACTAGTGATGACGTATCTCCAACTGTGCCAACGGGTTTAATACTAGGGTCAATACCAAAAACCCTAGATCAGTCACCAACGCTTTCTTGGTCACCCGTAGCCGGTGCTAGCTATTATCAAGTTCAAATTTTTGATTCTTTGGGAACTACCCCTGTTTCGAGCGCTCAAACAATGTCCAGTGGATCTGCGATTACATCTTTATCACTGACTGCGAGCACCCTGTATACAATTAAGGTAAGAGCAGTGGATTCGTTCGGAAATTTAGGGGCCTGGGGTGCCACAACTTGGACGTCCTATTGCGATGCTACTTGGTCAAATACGGTACTTGCTATGGAACTTGATGGCGCTATGGGATCGACTTCGTTTTTAGACGTTTCAAGTGCGAATAAGACCCCGCTGACCGCTGTGGGGAATGCTAAACTTTCAACGGTTCAAAAGTTTAATGGGTCGGCATCGGCCTATTTTGATGGAAGTGGTGATTATATAACCACGCCGTCATCCGCCGACTGGAATATTACGGGTGACTATACAATCGAGGCGCGAATTTATGTTTCTGTAGCGCAATTGAATCCTATTGCTACTGCCCTTATATTCGCTTCCAATGATGGTTGGGGGTTCTACGTAGCAGCCAATGGAAGTATTTATTTTAGTGTAAAAAATGGCGCTACCACGGTACAGGCATCGTCAGCAGCAGGTGCTGTGAGCGCAGCGGCCTGGCATCACGTCGCAGCCGTTCGCAGTGGTACAGACTTAATTGTGTACGTTGATGGGGCTCAGGTCGCATTAAGTTCAGGTTCTCCAACAACGATCGGTACTTACACTGCTTGGCTGGGTGGCTCTATTTCGAATAGTTTCAATGGGTACATTGATGATTTCAAGGTAACCAAGGGGACCGCCCGCTATACTGGAAGTATGTATTCAGTACCGAATAAAACACTGTTGTGTCAGTAAATCCTAAAAACTATTTAGGCGGTATAGCCGTTTGGATGTGAACTATGCCATTTCCATGCATGTTCAATGATGGTTTGCAGATCAGGGTATTTAGGAAGCCATCCTAATTCATTTTTTATTTTTTGGTTGCAGGCCACTAATGTAGTGGGATCACCTATGCGACGATTTTCCATTTTGACTTGAATTGTAGTTCCAGTAACTCTCTGACAGGTTTGGATCACTTCTAAATTTGAGTAACCTTTTCCATTTCCCAGGTTGTAAATCCCCCCCTTGCCGAGCTGAATTGCCTCGAGGGCCAAACGATTAGCACTTACCAAGTCTTGCACGTGAATATAGTCTCGAATACAGGTGCCATCTAGCGTTGGGTAATCCATCCCGTAAAGTGGCAAAGTAATCGTGTTTCTATTTACAGATGCCAGCAAAATCTTAGGTATCAGGTGAGTCTCTGGTCGATGGTCTTCACCGAGGTTTGCTTTGGGGTCGGCACCGGCCACGTTGAAATAACGAAGGATGGCGTAACCAAGGCCATCGGATTTAGAAAAGTCTGCGATGGCGGCTTCCACCTTAAGTTTTGATTGACCGTAGGGATTCGTCGGATTTTGAGAATGAATCTCTGTGATTGGAACGTCTATGGGGTAGCCATACACTGCTGCTGAAGACGAAAAAATAAATTTTTTGATTCCATTTTCTACAACTGTTTTTAGCAATACCAAAGTGGACAAGAAGTTATTTTTCCAGTATTTATCAGGATTTTTAACGCTTTCGCTGATGTCAGTAAACGCGGCAAAATGCATGACGGCATCGATAGCGTGATCTTTCACAATTTTTGAAACTATCCGATCGTTATCGATGGCGGACCTATAAAACGGGACGGAGTAGGGCACGGATTTTCGATGTCCAAATGATAAGTCATCTAATACGACAACACTATGGCCAAAGGCTAACAAGTGATGGACAGAGTGGCTACCAATGTAGCCGGCGCCACCGGTTACTAGAATATTCATTGAGATATTTATACCCTAAAAAGAATTGCTGTCATTTAGGAATTATCCTTTACGGAAATCAATGGTACAAATTCAGCCCCTATTGTTTTAGGGCCGAATTTATTTGCTAGAAGGTACTACTAAAATTTACTAAATTACATTTTTTAGTAGGAAATATAAACCAAACCGTTGCCGCCAGAAACGCCGCCGCCGTTGCCAACACCAACTCCCGGGCTGTAGTTTGCATCACCAGTATTTGGGGGTGTTGTTCCTGATCCAGCTGTTGTTGTGCAGGCTGAAACGCCGGTGCCGCCGCAATAGCCTGAGCCGCCGCCTCCGCATCACCGGCGCCACCACCATAATAGCCGCCGCCGCCGCCGCCACCCGCGGTTAGCAGGTCATTTCCTCCACTGCGAATGGCTGACCTGCCGCCACCACTTCCTCTGCTATAGGCCAGAGGGCTTGACCCACCACCACCATAAGTATTACCAGTCATTGGGCCACCTTGTCCTACCATAATGGTCAAAGTATCACCGCCATTTACGGCGAGCGTAGCGGTAGTATAGCCTCCAGCGCCACCTGGCCCGGCTGCCCCAGGACCGCCGCCCCCGGCTCCCCAGGCTCTAATTGTTATATTTGTGCAACCCGCTGGAACTGTAAATGTTTGATCGGCTCCAGTATAAGAAAAAGTTTGAGCGCCCGAAGTGCACCCACCGCCGCCGGCCGCTGGTTTTTGCCAATTTGCAAATGGCAAAAACTGTGCGTTCGCTTGAAAACAAATCCAAAGTAAAAAGGGTAAACTAATTTTAGTAACCATCAGCAGCCGCCACGTAAACAAAACTTCCCATTACCATAAAACTAAAAATAACGTGTTTGCTGGCGGTTTGAGTTAAGACGGTTGATCCTGATTTTACTGTTAGGGCGCCCGAACCATTTCCGGAATAGGCGGTAAATGAACAGGTTCCGCCTGCGGTGCCTTGAACGGCCAAATTATAAGTGGCGCCGCTTTTTAGGTTGTTTAATGTTAAGGGTTCGCAGCTATCGGACGTATATTGCAAATTACCCGAAGAGAAATCAATGCTAGATCCCGCATTGGAGACGGCTGTTGATTTGATGGCACCGTTTACGTCCAATGCAACAGTAGGGCTTGTCGTTCCAATGCCTACGTTTCCTGTACTATCAATTGTCATGTGTGACCCTGAACCTGTTCCACCTGACATCACCAGCTTCCCTAGTGCCTGACGAGACGAAATATAAAAATTATTATCGGAGGCATACGACACAAAAGTTCCGTAAGCAGTTCCACCTTTAGAGATGTCGACACTGGAATAGGTAGATGAGCCAGCCGAGTCAAATGATGCTGTTGAAGCGGCAGATCGAACGACATGAAGATTTGCAGTCGGCGACGTCGTTCCGATACCTACATTTCCAGAAGTTAATATCGTCATTTTGGCAGTATCGCTTGGTCCGATCATTAGGGAGTTATTCACCGAATTCGTAATCCCAAGTCCAATCGCAACGGAATTCATTGCTGGCGCTGATACGGTATTGTTAATTCCAACAGTGACGCTGCCATCTCGTCCGGTTAGGTTGTTTATTCCAAGTCCTACCGCTGCTGCAGCGGCACCACTCGAATTGGATCTTCCAATCATAACAGAACTATAGTCAGAAGAATTTGAACTTCCAATTGCGATGGGAGATGAGTTAGTTCCAACGGAATTAGATATTCCCAAGTTCAGTTTGTTTGCTGCAAACTCAATCAATCCGGTTCCAACCCCGACGGACGTGCCTGCCACTGTAAGTGAGTAAGCTGGGGTGCTGGTCCCAATGCCAACTTTGCCTGTAGAATAATAAATATCACTGCCTGAGGTTGTCCATTGACTTGATGGCACAGCAGACCAAGCGCCGTCTCCTCGCAAAAATTTTGTGTTATCAGCTGTGCCTGAACCCAAGCGTGCCGGTGCGACTACACCCGACGTTATGGAAGAGCCGGCTAGTGCCGATGTGTTGCCAATCACACTTGTCGAAGTGCCATCATAAAATTTCATTTGTTTGTCTGTTGTATCAAACCATAAACTGCCAGCGACAGGCGTGGATGGGGGGGATGCCGTCGTGTAATTTGGTATTGAAACCGACGACGTCGTAGACGAACTCATATATTTTGTGCTGGTCCCGTTGATTACATTTAAAAATTCTGCAATTTGAGGCGCCGTCAACTCGCTAACTGTAGACGTCGCAGGGGCACGCAATAAATTGACTGCGCGATAGCCGGCAATTTGCTGAGACTCAATCGCTAGAGGCGCGTAGTTAACGGCTTCGTCTGGGAATGATTCCCAGCCAGAAAAAGACCCGTCATTAAAATAAACGGTTAGTCTGCGGCCATCTGTCGCACCTGGCGAATAGGTGGTTCCTGCGGCGCAGCTGCCAGCAGGTAAAGTTCTAGTGCCTTGGTTGCCTAAAACCTGCCCTAAGGTGAGTCCGCTGGAGTCATTTCTAACAGCGGTTCCGTCGCCCAACGTGACTGAAAAAAGACCGTCATTAGAAGACAAATCCCTGGTGTGTATTTCTGAAAACAGCAAGCAATTTTCCGCTCCGGGAGATCTGATTTGCATTTGAATTTGAACAGCAGTACTTACTACAGGTGAATCGTCACTTTTTAACAACCGAGCATGATAGGAAATTCCTGATGAGACTTGCGCCTGGGATGCCTGTGGCCAAGTAAAATAGCATAAAATGCAAAACACCATAAGCGTGAAAAGTGAATGATTTTTAGGACTCATTGATTTGACCCCTTTGAAACTATTTGCCCTTGGACAGTCATGTAAAGTTTGTAGCCTTTTGAATTAGAAACCTTGTATATGTGCGAGGAAGGACTTCCTATCGTTGCATATTTTTTGTAGCCATAGGTGGTTGAAACAGACGTGATCGTAGCGCCGGATATAAACTCATTGTCTGTTTTACTAATATTAGTAGGCGGCAATACTGGGGTTGCCTCGCTTGGAGTCGTCTTGGGTTCCGTGGCCAAATTTGTAATATTTGAATTCACAAAACAACCAGTAATTGTAAAAGTTAACCAACTTATAAACAGGATCAGAATCCAGTTGAGATTTTTTAAAATGGTCATATAAAGCTTTTCGGAAGCTTTATCGAAATTCTAAAATTTTTGTCGAAATAAATGACTGTAGAATGCCATGGTAGTCATTGTGTAATAAAATATTAAATTGAAACGTATTAGTTTGAAACGGGGCTTAAAGGTAAAAATAAAATGCTGAGGCCAATTCAGAAAACAATAGGGATTTTATTTCAGAGTCAGTTGATTTCGTGATGAATTTACTGGTTAGAAAATGTAGGTTACACTGTCTGAAGGGTTACAAGTAAGTAGCTGATTTTTTTACGCATCAAAATGAGAAAATTTCTGCAAGAAAACCTAGGGACTTTGGGCAACTCAAAATTAGAATAAAGCTAAAATAGAATTTGGCTTTCTAATTGCTGCCTTTAAAACTTATCGGGGGTTGATTTTGAAAAAAGTTAAAATTTTATTGAGTTTTATTTCGACATTATTAATTATTATATTATTCCAAAATTGTGGAGATGCGCAATTTCAAACTCAGGTTGACCAATCGGAAGCAAAGAATACAAGCACCGCTGTTAAAAATTCTTTTGCTATTGCCGATGTTAATGAAGGTAGTAAAAACCAGTCTGGGATCATATCAAACCCGTCGCTTCCAAGAACCTTTCCGGGGGCAGCAGCACCAAGCTCTGCAGCAGCACCAAGCTCTGCAGCACAAGCCCAAACTCAGCTTCAACCGCCTCGGGCATTTAAATCCAATTATACCCCGAATGACCCAATGGCTATTGCCTATACGGGAGCTACGGTGTCAGACGAGGTATATGTTTGTATCGAAGACTACGATGATTCTTCTTTTCCTTGTCGCAATGGTGATCTGTCTAAAACCTTTGTAAGCGTCACTAAACCAACTGCACCGTTGTCTCCGGCTCAAGAATTGCTTTGGTCTTCGCCTAATTTTTTTGCTATCCCTGGAATTAATTTTACGGACTATACTTTATTTTTTATGAAAAAAAATGCCCAAGGTGCCGTTCAAAATCTTGGATCGGTGCGAATTGGTTTTCGCTTGCCAAGCGAAAACTTGGGTGAAGGTCTTTCTGGTTCAATAACCGGTTTTAATGGAAAAACTATTTCCTATATGTGTGGACAATCAGTCAGCGCCCCAAGTGGTTATCAAAGTTATCGCTACAGTAGTGACAATTGTTACTATAAATTTAACTAGCTACTAGGTAATCTTCACGAATTGATTCTCGGCCCTGTTTGGCAAAAAAAATGGAGTTACCAGGGCTTCCAAATAATCTGATTGAACACTTTAAAAATTTACAAATTGATTTTCAACTTTAAGTTTGTTTCTGACTAGCCCCAGGTCTTTCATTTGCTGAATCAATTCGCTCCAGCGCAGGTCTGTCATTTTCCCAATTCCAGCAGTATTTTGAATTAGAGGCACTTGGGTGTCCGCTGATTTTTTGAAGGTTTCTGGTTTCATGCCAGGGTTGAGCTTACTCATATAAAGGTTGGCGCGTTCTGGATTTTTTAAATACGAAGTCCATCCGTTTGTCACCGCTTGGTGAAGTTTTTTAATCGTGTCTTCGTTGTGTTTGTAAAAATCTTTCCTTACAGAAAGTACAGTAGTATAGGGATTAAAGCCTTCATCAGCTACTAAAAATGTAGAAACTGGGATTTTCAGGTCCCCAGCCGTGATAGGTTCGCTCGTTAAAAAACCTTGCTGAGATAACAATTTGTCTTTTTGAAATTGGTTAAGCCCACCAAGGTAGGGGACCATTTTAACTTTGGCATTCGGATATTTTTTTTGTAAAAAAAGCGAATAGGATAGCCCTTTCTGCCAAGCTAAAAAGCCGTCATTGGTCAACACGTCGCCAATGTTTTTAAATTTACGTTCTTCATGGGTCATAATAATTTGTGGGTTCTTCTGAAAGGCCGCAAAAATTCCAAGAACCGTGTTTTTCATATTTTTATCGTTAGAAATTATTATTTCTTCTGCGGAAACAATTGCAAAATCAACGACGCCTTTTGTAAGCATCTGTACGGTAGGCGTGCCCGAACCTCCAGGAAGAATTTCAACCGTTAATCCAGCCTTCTTAAATTCATCGTCGATTAAGGCTTGATAAAAACCGCCAAATTGTGGTTCGGGAACCCAATTCAATGCCAGTTTGTAGGACTTTGGATCCGCTGCCGTTGTCTCTGCCTGTATAGGGAAGGTATTTAAGGCCATTGCTAAAAAAACTAATAGGCGTAAGTCAGAAAAAAAACGATTCATTGTGGCCTCCATGAAGGCTAAAGTCTAAAAGGTCTCCAACGAACGATCAATGAATTAATCATATTGAGAAACATAATTTGCAAGAGCCCAATAAGCGCTAGACCCAATAGGCACGCAAAAACTAAATCAATTCGCTGCTGAGTCCGAGACGTATCTATCAGGGCACCAAGCCCGCCACCGGCAACAAATTCTCCTGCGACAACGCCGATCACGGCCAACCCTGATGATATTTTAAGACCTGAATAAATAAATGTGTAGGCCCCAGGAATCCGCAAATAAAAAAGGGTTCGCGTTGGGCTAATTTTATATATCTTAAACAAATCAACCAGACCTTTGTCGATAGCGTCCAGGCCGATTAGTGAATTGGCCAAAATTGGAAAGATACTAACAAAAACAGCCGCCGCAATAATTGTTTGAGGTCCATAGCCCAGATAAATAACTAGCAATGGAGCGATCGCAATAATTGGGACTGTCTGAAAAAAAATCGCCAATGGAAAAACTGCAGTTTTTAGCCACGAATTGAGCGAAAATAGAATGGCAAGCAGCGATCCCAATGTGAAACTGATAAGTAAGCTCTGAAAACTTAAAGTGATGGTTTCTTTAAACGCGGAAAAAAAGACTTCGTGATTTTCCAACAACGTTTTAAAAATGACGGAAACAGGTGGAATTAATTCTGGGTCCCAAATTGAAAATCCGTTTAGGATTTCAATGATCAAGGTCAAGCTTGTCACTAAGATTAAAGTCGGCAGCCAAGATTTCATTTGTTGCCCCGTAATTTTTCTGAAATTTCAGTTACGGATTTAAAATAATCCTCTGATTTTCTATAGTCACTGGGGGAATTTGAAGATTTACTTAGAGTCTGAACGCTAAATTCTGAGTTTAATCCTTGTGGGAACAACCAAAGCTTTTGGGAAAGAAAAACACTTTCCATTAGGGAATGGGTTACAAAAAACACCGTAATTTTATTTTGTTTCCAATACTCGAGTAGTTCTTCCTGAAGTTCAAAACGTATAAAATCATCTAACGCGGCAAAGGGCTCGTCCATATACAAAACGGATTTATTGTTCACGAGGGCTCGTGCAATAGATACACGCATCCGCATGCCGCCAGACAGTTGATGGGGGTAATGCTTTGACCAACGGTCCAATTTTACAACTTTGAGAATTTTTAAAATTTGATCTTCTTTTTCTTCCCGAGTAATCATGCTGTTTTGAAATCCTAAAGCTACATTTTCAATAACGTTGAGCCAAGGTAGCAAACAAGATTCCTGAAACACAAAGCCCGGGGCAGAAGCCGTTGTGTGTTTTAACTGACCTTCGGATAGATCATCTAGTCCAGCAAGAATTCTTAGCAACGTTGATTTTCCGCAGCCTGACGGCCCTAAAATTGAAATAAAATCGCCGAGTTGCACGGAAATGTTCAGGTTTTTAAATAACCAATTGTTGTTAAACTGTTTTCCGGCTTTGTTTAACTCAAGCATTATTTCCAATCATAATTAAAGCTTATGCTGATTCTAAGTTCATTGGTATGGTTTTGATTCACTTCGTGTCGCAGCCAACTTTCAAATAAAATGAGATCTCCTGATTTTGGAACATAGCCATAGAAATTTTGATTTTTGGCGCGAGGATTTTTAATTTTAGGTGGAACCGCCATCATTTGGGTAAAACGAGGATCTTCAAATTTTAAAGACGGTGCCTTTTTTTTCGGTAGAGTGACATAAAACGTTCCCGAAAGGGCACTCAGCGGGTGGATATGGCCAGAATGAATGGCACCATTTGGCATCACATTGGCCCACATTTTTGATAAATAAAGTTCTTTTGGTGAAATATCCCAATCTAGTTCTTTTACAAACAAACTTACCTGAGGATCTATTTTCTTTTTTAATTTGGCGAAGGTGCTTGAAGTCCTATGCAATTGATCGAGTGACCCATACGACGTGTAGCCAAAAAGGTAATTTGCTTTTGACCACGACTGGCCTTCCAAATCGACGTCAGCGATTTTTAAAATATCGGTTTTTAAGTCTTTCATTAACGACCCAGTTTCAAGCAAAAGAGGGGTCTTTAAAACCTGCGTGGGGAATAATTGCTGAATCATTTTATGGTCCTTAAAAAGTGAAACGTTTCAAATGGATACATCATCTATATGTTGCACTATATGATTTGTTTACAGGTGTTATCAATAATTAACACTATTAGTATAGACGATTTTAAGTGGTTTTTAGATTCACCTTGGGTGACTTGGCTGGATCCCTCGTTGCATTACTTAAAAGTGTAAACGAAACAAATGGTCTCAAGACAAGGAGCCTAAATTATGAAAACTTTGATTTTAACACTTTTAATCGGTTGCAGTTTGTTCGCAAGAGTTAATGATTTTAACGCTTTAATCGCGGACGATACCTTAGCGCAAAAAGAACTTCATTCTAAATTAAAATCTCAAGTTAATTCCCCGAAAGAACTAGAAGCCAGAGCAGAGCTTTTGAAAACTAGAAAATTTGAAAAAACGGAAACTATAGTTTATTCAGATGATGAAGGGTCTCAGGTAACAGCCCCTACTGATGAAAAACTTTTTAAGTTTAAAAAAGAAGAAAAACAAAAAGCCGCAAACCCTAGAAAAAACCAACATCGGGTAGCTAAAGAAGTTCGAGAACTTGGTATCTAAAGTTAAACCAAATTCTGAGCGGCCTGTGAATTAATAACTCCACTTTAGTCCTTAAACATTTTTCCGATACTTACATCGGAGAGTGTTTACCATGGCATCATTTAAATTTCCTGCATTTATTTTTTTCATTGTTGGCTGCTGCCTTTTTTGGGGCGGTGGTTATTGGCTGGCTTCAACAATAGGATTTGCTGGCCGTGCCAAAATAGTTAGCGGAGTAGTTACAAAGCAAATCGAAGAGACATGTCAAAGAGACACAGGAACCGGCAGCAATCGCCATACAGTATCCTATCTGTGTTATCAGCCTTTTGTAAAATACGAATTTCAAAGTAAAATGCTTGAAGTTGGAATGACCGCTCGTTCGTCTTCGGGATATGAAACGGGATCACCTGTTGAATTAATGATTGACCCTGAAAATCCCAATCATGCTGAGTTTAATGGCGGTCAAATCTGGATTTTCCCTTTAGCTTTGTTAGCGATGGGGGCCATCTTTGGATCCGTCGGATTTTTCCTTTTGCGCTCGATTTATCGAAAAGAAAATCTGTTTAAAGCCCTTTCAGCAAATGGCAGACTGGTCGTTGGAAAAGTAACCTTTTGTGGTCCCAATACAAGCCTGACTATCAATGGTCGCAATCCTTGGGTGGTTGAGGCTAGTTGGATTCATCCAGAATCCCAACAAGTTTATGTTGCTAAGACTCTACAAGAGCTGTGGCATGATCCCGTGCAAATGGGTCAAGTCGTGCCAAACGGTCCGGTTCAAATTAAATTTGACCCCAAAAATCCAAGCCAAGCTATGATTGTTTTAGGCGCGGCAAGTATGAATAAAGTTGGGTGATTTATCTTATGAACTTTTCTTAACAGCCCACAGTCTTTAATCCAAGTAGTGATAATAATTACTGACTAAATTATAGTGTCTAGGTAGTTCAAACGTAAAGGGGTAGTCTCTGGCCCCAAACCCAAAAAGGAGACTTCCCTATGAAATCTGTAATTATATCGTTTGCGCTTTTAATCATTAGTTTAAATTCGAATGCTATCGTGAAAGGTCCTGGTTCTGTAATACCTGTTCGCTGTGGATCTAATGAGCTTAAAAAAGCAGGACCTTCGGTGGTGACTGTTTGTGAAGCCAATGTTGTCGGCGACGCTGATAAAGGCTTAGTTTTAGTGGTGTCCGTAAATAAAGGGGCCGTTGCGATGGATTACCTTTATGAGTTTTATGTACCTGAAGGACTTCGCATTGAGCCGACTTATACAGCTGGCGGCGTTACCTATCTTAAGCATTTTAAATTATCTGGCTTAGTCGTAGCTGGGATGGCTCAGAGGCTTCCTTTGATTGCGCTTCCAAAAGATGAAACGTATGTCGTTGTGACCGTTAAAGGAAATTTAGAGTCCATGACTGGAAAGTTTTTCGGAATGGATTTTTCAGGCAAGATCGAACAGGTTATGATTAGCCAATTTCAAAAATAGCCCTAAACCAAGGCCCATATCACAGTAAAATTGGAGATTATTTCGACGATCCCAGATAAAATTATTAAATGGAATCTGATCGTCGAAAATTTATTGTTAAACTTTTGCAGGCGTCGGCAGCGCTATCAGTGTCGTCGATTCCCGGTCTTGTCGGATGCTCGACCCTTCCTTTCTACGGTCGAAAGCCTGATTCTAATACATTTTCAGCCCTAAAATCTGATCGGATTGCAGTCATAGGAGCTGGCGCTGCCGGAATATCGGCAGCCCATTATTTACGAGAAAAGGGTTATTCAAACGTCGTTGTGTTTGAAGAGCGCAATCGAATTGGTGGAAAATGCAATACTGTCGAAATCGATTCGCACTATTATGATATGGGCGCTGTTTTCACAACTTCTTCCTATACTGAAGTGATTGCCCTTGCGAAGCAATTCGGTATCAAATTAGACGAACTTGAAGGGCAGGATCCAGCGGTCATTTTAAGACCGAATCATTCGCAATTTGAAGCTATGTCTGTTTCTGAGAGATCTCAATTACTGGTGGCGGCCTCGGATTATTTATTGCACCTGCAGCGAATGGATTCGAATCTTATTTTTGCACCTGGGTTTGGAAATTTGAGCCCAGAACTAATGGTTCCGTTTTCACAATGGATAAAAGAAAATAGTATTTCACCAGAAACGTTGGAGTTTTTTTTCGGATTCACCTTCACTCCTTTTGGTTACGGTTATTCATCTGAAGTACCTGCTGCGTATGCCATAAAATACTATGAACAACGATTGGTTTCCTCGCTAATTCAGCAATCAAGTCATTTAAAAAAAGTAAACCCTGGTTATCAATTTCTGTGGGAAAAAGTGGCAACAAATATGAATATTCAATTGAATTCATCAATTGAAAAAATTAGCAGAGTGAGATCGATTAAGCCTATTGAAATCAAACTTAAGGACAAATCTGTAGAAAAATTTAATTCAATTATTTTTACCTGCCCTCTTGAAGTGGTTGCTAAACTGCTTGATTGCACGGCCGAGGAATCAAAATTATTTAATTCCTCAAAATACTATAACTACCATAGTATCGCTATTGAAACGCCAAAGGGATTTCCTTCGACCGGCTTTTTGCCTGCGAATTATAATCGCATGAGAGAATCTCATCCTTTGTGTTGGCTAAAACGCTGGGACAGGCAAAATATTGCCATTTTCTATGCGCTGACAGACCGAGACGAAAATGTCCAAAATGTCGCAAATGTTGTTAAGGCAGATATGAAGAATCACGGCTGGGACCTAGGAGCTGTTCGCGTCGCCAATTCTTGGAAATATTTTCCTCATTTTACTACGGCCGATTTGCAAAATAAAATTTATGACAGTCTAAACGGTTTTCAAGGTGAAGAGGGTGTCTTTATCGCCGGAGAAATTATGAATTTCTCAACTGTGGAATTGACTACGCGATTTTCAAAATCATTGATTGAAAAATATTATTAACCAAAAAAATAATTCGAGTAGATACTTTAGCTTTTTAATTAAAATTCAAAATAAATTGAAATTATTTTTGATGATATAAATTTTTCTTATTTCCATTTTTAAAAGTATAAAAACTCTAGATAAAATTGAATGATCTTTGTTGCAGAAATATTATTATGCTTTATTTATTTCCTTTGATGTCTAAAAACAATCTTGGAATGTATTCAGAAGAATTTGAAAAAGATGCGTGCGGCATTGGTTTAATTTACGCAGGCTTAGCAGAGCAAAATAACCTAACAGTTTCACGTGGACTTGCGATCCTTGCCAATCTATCACATCGAAGCGCCTTAGGAGCTGATGGTAAAACGAGCGATGGTGCTGGCATTTTGTTGCAACTGGATTTGGACTATTTTCGAAACCTGTCAGAATTGAAAGACAAACTGTCCGCAGATCAGCTGGCAGTAGGTATGCTCTTTTTTTCTTCTAGCCATGACGTTTATTTACATGAACAAAAAAAGAAAGTGGAAGTGCACGCAAGGGGATTAGGTTTGACAGTGCAGGCCTGGCGACGTGTTCCGGTTGATTCCAGTGTGCTCGGTGCGCAAGCCAAAGAAATTGAACCACAGATTTTTCAAGTATTTTTTTCAGAGAACGTTTCTGGGGCGGATAGTTTCGAAAAAAAAGCGTTTCTACTTAAAAACGATCTTCAGAGGACAACACTATTTGACGTAATCTCGTTGTCTACAAAAACCATAGTTTACAAAGGCCTGTCGTTGCCAGCAGATCTAGGAAATTACTATTTGGATTTGAAAACCAATTCGTACCAAAGCCGATTTGCCATGGTTCACTCTAGATTTAGTACAAATACTTTACCAGCCTGGAAATTAGCTCAGCCATTTTCAACCATTTGCCATAATGGCGAAATTAATACTCTCAGAGGAAATTTAACTTGGTTGCGTGCTAAAGAGCAGCAAATCACTGAGTTTGTTAGCCCGAAGGACCCGCATCTATTGCGACCATTGATACTTCCCGGTCAAAGTGATTCTCAATATTTGGATGATACAGTTAGTATTTTTGGACAGTCTGGGTATCTTCTGCCCAAAGCACTTATGACCTTAATGCCTGACGCCTTTTCAACGGACCCTAATCTGAAGGCCTTCTATGACGTTCAATCGGTACGGGTCGAACCGTGGGATGGGCCAGCGGCCGTTTGTTTTTGCGATGGAGACTGGTTGGGTGCAAAATTGGATCGCAATGGTTTGCGTCCGTGTCGCTATCAAATTCTTCAAGATGGAACCTTGGTGCTCGGATCTGAAATCGGTATTTTACCTGTAAATTTATCCGAGGTAAAAATACAAGGTCGACTAGGACCTGGGCAAATGATCGCCATTGATATTAATACCAATCAAATTTTTATGGATTCAGAGATTAAATCTCGAATTGCTAAAACAGAACCGTATGAAAATTGGCTGAAAGAGGAGCGCCACCATTCGGTTGCTTTTGCAGAGCCAAAATTAGTTGAGTCCTTTGATTTTGAAAAGTTATTTAGAAAGTTAAATCAATTTGGCTACACCCGAGAAGAAATTGAAACGGTATTGATCCCGATGTATTTAACGTGCGAAGAAGCCAGTTCTTCGATGGGAAACGACACTCCGCAAGCTCTGTTGTCAGATAAACCTCAGCTGCTTTTCAATTATTTTCGGCAGATGTTTGCTCAGGTAACCAATCCTCCGATGGATTCGATTCGTGAAAGTCTTGTAATGTCCTTAAATATGTTTTTGGGACCTAAACCACATCTTTTAGATCAGAAAAAATCGAACACAAAAGTTTGGAAACTCGACCAGCCGGTACTGAGCGAAGTGGACTTTCATCGACTATTAAAATCAGAAATGGGCTTGAATGTCGGTGTCGTTTCGATTTTGAAAACAGATTCGGCCTGGTCACTGGACTATGCGCTCGAACAATTCTGCAAAGAAGCCGAGTCTTTGGCGCTAATGAACGATGTGATCGTGCTTTCCGATTTGGGCGTGAGTTCGGATGCTATAGCCATACCATCTTTGCTTGCATTATCCGCGGTTCATAGCCATTTAATTAAAAAACAACTCAGAACAAAAGTGTCGCTAGTCGTGGCCTCTCATGAAATTAGAGATGTTCATCATTTTGCTTGCTTGATAGGCTACGGCGCCGAAGCTGTTTATCCGTTTTTAATGAAAGATTTGGCGGCCTATTTACAGAAGAGTAAAATTTTGATTACCAAAGGGCTGGCTCCTGATTTGGGAACTTTGGTCATCAACTACACCAAAGCCATTAACAAGGGTCTACTTAAAATCATTTCTAAAATGGGTATCTCTACCTTGCAATCGTATTGTGGGGCGCAGGTTTTTGAGATTGTTGGGCTTAGTTCAGACATAGTGGAAAAATATTTTCCAGGAACTGTTTCTAGAATCGAAGGCATGACTTTAGAAATGATTGATAAAGAAGCGCGGCTGTTTCAATCAGGAGTGTTGCCCAAAAGCCTGGTGTCAGATTCCTCGGGATTACCCACGCTATCTTTGCTTTCGACCGGTGGAGTAATC
This sequence comes from Pseudobdellovibrionaceae bacterium, assembly GCA_043757515.1. Classification (GTDB taxonomy): domain Bacteria; phylum Bdellovibrionota; class Bdellovibrionia; order Bdellovibrionales; family Bdellovibrionaceae; genus UBA2316. Next base: position 27,240 of record JAYVPD010000179.1, on the reverse strand, counting down.
CACTATCGTGAAAATGAAGAAAATCATTTATGGAATCCAAACAGTATTTCAAGTTTACAAGAAGCAGCTCGATCTAACAGTCTAGATGCTTACAATCGTTTTAAAGGCGATGTACAAAAAAATTCCAAATCTACCTTGCGTGGTTTTTTAAAATTCAAATCCAGTAAAACCGCAATTCCAATTGATGAGGTTGAACCAATCGTATCCATTTTAAGGCGCTTCACGACCGGTGCCATGTCCCTAGGAGCGCTGGGAAAAGAAGCGCATGAAAGTTTGGCGATTGCCATGAACAGAATGGGTGCAAAAAGTAATTCGGGTGAAGGCGGTGAAAGTGCCGATCGATTTTTGCCTGATGCCAACGGAGACCTCAGAAATTCATCAATCAAACAAGTAGCGTCCGCTCGATTCGGGGTCACGGCTCACTACTTGGCCAATGCTCAGGAATTGCAAATTAAAATGGCTCAAGGGGCAAAACCAGGCGAAGGTGGTCATTTACCTGGCCATAAGGTCGATACTTTAATTGCAAAACTTCGTCATGCCACGCCTGGTGTGACTTTGATTTCGCCGCCGCCTCATCATGATATTTATTCTATCGAAGATTTGGCTCAGCTCATTTTTGATTTGAAAAAAAGCAATCCTGAAGCACGCATTTCAGTCAAGCTAGTCGCTGAAGCCGGCATAGGAACGGTTGCCGCCGGAGTCGCCAAAGCTCTTGCGCATAAAATAGTGATTAGCGGTGATTCCGGGGGCACAGGTGCCTCTCCGTATTCATCTATAAAATATGCCGGGATTCCTTGGGAAATGGGGCTTAGTGAAGCACATCAGACTTTGGTTCGTAATGGACTTCGAGATCGAGTAAAACTCGAAACCGATGGGCAGCTTAAAACAGGCATTGACGTTGTGACCGCGGCTATGCTTGGCGCTGATGAATTTGGATTTTCAACTGCGCCCTTGATTGCTCAAGGTTGCATCATGATGCGAAAGTGTCATCTCAACACTTGCCCGGTGGGAATAGCCACTCAAGATCTCGTTTTAAGAGCACGCTTTGCCGGGCAACCAGAACATGTAATTAATTATTTTTATTTTGTAGCAGAAGACGTCCGGCAAATAATGGCCGACTTGGGAGTCAGGTCCTTTGTTGAATTGATCGGGCAAACCCAAATGCTCGATTTTAAAGTGAGCCAAGAGGACATAGATAAAAACTATAAATTGGCAGGGCTAGATCTTGGAAAACTAATAGAGCCTGCACAGTGCCTAGTTAAAGGAAATGTAGTCGGTGATCAATCCAATGAATCAAAACTGTCTGATTCTGTTGAAGAACAAATTTCTGAATGGGCAAAACCGGCTTTAACTGCGAACAAGAAGCTAACGGGTTTTTGGCAAATAAACAATACTCAGCGGGCCCTTGGGACTTTGCTTTCAAATACGATCGTAAAACAATTTGGGGCAGATGGATTGAAGGACAATCAACTTACTTTGAAAATGGCGGGCGTTGCTGGGCAATCCTACGGTGCTTTTTTAGCTCGAGGGATAACGATGTCTCTTCAAGGCAGCGCCAATGATTATGTTGGAAAAGGTTTGTCAGGCGGGCGAATCATTATTAGCCCAAGCCTTGAACTAAAAGCAGAGTCTGGAAACTTAGTCGCGCTCGTCGGCAATACGTGTTTGTATGGCGCAACGTCGGGCGACGTTTTTTTTGCTGGAACGGCAGGCGAACGTTTTGCGGTCAGAAACAGCGGGGCCCGAGCGATCGTTGAAGGCCTTGGCGACCATGGATGCGAATATATGACCGGCGGTGAAGTGATTGTGCTCGGTTCGATCGGGAAGAATTTTGCGGCCGGCATGTCAGGGGGAATCGCTTATGTATTTGATCCACTTAAAGACATGTTTAGAAATTGCAATCTGGCAACCGTGGAATTGATCTGGGATTTTGAACAGAATGAATCGGATTATTTAAAAGATAGAATTGGCCAGCATGCTACTGAAACCAACAGTAAATTAGCACAATCCTTGTTAGATAACTGGGCGTTGTATAAACAACATTTTGTAAAAATATTTCCTACTGATTTAAAAAAAATTCTTTTGCAACAAACGGTTCAACCGCGGCGCCTTGGTTTTAAAAATATCGAAAGAGAGGTCGAGCGTGCTTGATTCAAATGAATTTCGCCCTGTTGAAGAGCGGCTTCGTGATTGGAATGAAGTCACACGTCCGACACCAAATTATTTGCGCAAAAAAGAACAAGCCCAGCGTTGTCACGATTGTGGTGTCCCGTTTTGTCAAAGTGAATCGGGCTGTCCAGTTGACAATTTAATTCCGGAATGGAACAAACTAGTGGCCGAAAGCCGCTGGGAAGATGCCTTTCATCGATTGCACTTAACGAATAATTTCCCAGAATTTACCGGCAGTCTATGCCCAGCCCCTTGTGAATCGGCGTGCGTGCTTGGAATCGATGGTGATCCTGTAACGATTAAATCTATCGAGTGGAGTATTGTTGATCGCGGCTATCGTGAAGGTTGGGTGCGGCCTCAAAAATCAGCTTTTCAAACGGGAAGAAAAATAGCGATTGTGGGGTCTGGTCCAGCAGGATTGGCGGCGGCACAACAACTGGCGCGTAAAGGTCACGAAGTGACTGTGTTTGAAAAAAACAATCAGATCGGTGGACTTTTGCGATATGGAATACCTGATTTTAAGTTTGAAAAATGGCGTATTGATCGCAGACTCGATCAACTGCGCGCTGAAGGTGTTATTTTCAAAACGTCGATTGCAATTGGCAAAGATGTTTATTTTGATGAACTCACTAACCAGTTTGATGCCATTGGGCTGGCAATGGGGGCTGAGAAGCCCAGAGATTTAGAAATACCTGGTCGACACTTGGCTGGGATTTGTCAGGCGATGGAGTACTTAGTTGATCAAAATCAAGTGATCGCAAAGGAAAAATCGGTTTTGGATTATGATGCCAAAGGCAAGCGGGTGGTAATTCTTGGGGGCGGCGATACTGGCTCTGATTGCCTCGGAACGGCCCTTCGGCAAGGGGCTCAATCGGTTGTTCAAATTGAATTGCAGCCAAAACCACCAAACGATCGGTCTCCAAGAACACCTTGGCCTCAATGGCCCATGAAGCTGAAAACCTCCCATGCTCATGAAGAAGGTGGGCAAAGATTATGGGATTTAAAAACCGTTCGATTTGAAGGGGTGAGCAATCAAGTCGTAAGGTTAGTTGCCGTGGCAGCTACTGCCGGTGCTGATGATAACCCGCATGGAATCGGTAAAAAAGCGACGGAAAAAGAAACCCTGGTGGATGCGGATCTAGTGATTTTAGCTTTGGGTTTTCACGGCGCGCACACCCAGTCCGTTAGTCAGCAGTTATCTATAGAGCCAACTCCAAACGGGACTCTTCTTGTGCAAAAAAAGAAACAAACGTTGCGACCTGGTGTTTTTGCTGCTGGTGATTTAACTCGCGGCGCTTCGCTGATCGTTTGGGCCATTGCCGATGGTCGAGCCATGGCTGAGGGCATTGATCACTACTTAACTCGCTAAAATAGTCGAGAAAGGATTTAAACAATGGAAATTGAGCGTCCGGCAAGTCAGACTCAACATTTGGATTCAGATTATTTTCAACCGGCAGAATGGGAACCCCATCGGTCGGTTTGGCTTGCTTGGCCAAGTCATCACGAGTTGTGGCAAGACAATCTTATCCCAGCGCAAAACGAGTTTATTGCATTTTGTGAAGCCATTTGCGATTTTGATCCTGAAACCAAACTGCCCCAGGGCAAGTCGATCGATTTATTGGTTCCTTCACCTCAAGCCATGAAAGAAGCTCAATTAAAACTTGCGCATTTACCAGTGGTGTTTCATGAAGTGCTTTTCGGAGACATTTGGCTTCGAGATTCCGCACCTCTGTTTTTAAAAAATCATGCTGGTGTGAGTGCTACTGTTCAATTTAAGTTTAATGGTTGGGGCGGAAAATACGATTTGCCTCATGATACGGACGTATCAGCAAACGTAGCTCGGGCTGCTGACTATATTGCTTTTTGTGAAGATTGGATATTAGAGGGGGGATCCATTGAAGTCGACGGTCAAGGAACGGCGTTGACGACTAAACAATGTTTACTTAACCCAAATCGAAATCCAGGGCTCTCCAAAAGTGATATTGAAGAGAAGCTTAAGTCTTCGTTGGGCACGCAAAAAGTTCTATGGCTGGATCAAGGATTATTGAACGACCATACGGATGGACATATCGATACCCTAGCTCGCTTCTGTGCTCCGGGACAGGTGCTCTGTATGAAGGCAGCCGATGAACAAGATCCCAACGCTGCGACCTACAAGCAAATTGAATCCGACTTGCGCGGCATGACCGATGCAAAAGGGCGCACACTAAAGATTCATACTGTTTCGTCGCCGGGCGCTGTGAGAGACGAAGACGGCAAGATCATGCCTGCCAGTTATTTGAATTTTTACATTAGCAACACTTGTGTTATCGTTCCCACCTATGGTAGTCCCCAAGACCAGAAAGCTGTAGAAATGATTGCCTCATGTTTTCCAAATCGGAAAACGGTGGGACTATCTTCGATAGCCATATTAAGTGGAGGCGGGGCGTTTCACTGTATTTCACAACAGGAACCCAAATAAACGGGAGGCAAAAGTGTTGCAAAATAGAATCAGCGTATCAGTGATTCAGTCTTCGTTTTCAACAGACACGGCTAATAATATTAGTAAAGTTTCTGAATTCGTATTTCAAGCGGCCAGAGAAAAATCTCAGGTCGTTTTAATTCCGGAATTATTTGAAAATATTTATTTTTGCAAAGAAGAAAAAGACGATTTTTTTTCTCTGGCAAGACCAGTCGAAGGACATCCTACAATCCTCCATTTTCAAAAAATGGCAAAAGATTTGAAGCTTGTAATTCCCGTTTCGTTTTTTGAAAAAGACAATCAGTTTTATTACAATAGCTTGGCCCTGATTGACGCCGACGGAACCCTAAAAGGCATCTATCGAAAAAGTCATATTCCGGACGGCCCAGGTTACGAAGAAAAATATTATTTTCGACCAGGCAATACAGGCTTTAAAACTTGGCAAACGGCTTATGGAAATATCGGCGTGGGTATTTGCTGGGATCAATGGTTTCCGGAATGCGCGCGTGCGATGATGCTTCAAGGAGCGGACGTTTTATTATATCCGACAGCTATCGGCAGTGAACCAGAAAATCCAGAACTGGACACCAAAGACCTTTGGCAAAAAGCTATGATCGGTCATGCAGTTAGTAACGTTGTGCCGGTGCTGGCGGCTAACAGAATTGGACAAGAAGGAAATCAAAGTTTTTACGGGCATTCATTTATTTGTGATCATCGCGGTCAAATTAAAAAAGAAATTCCCAACCACAAAGAAGGAATAGTTACCGAATCCTTTGATCTTGAATCCATTCGAAAAAACAGGGCATCGTTTGGATTTTTCAGAGACCTGCGGCCCGATTTATACCGCTAAACTTTTTAGGTCCCAGTCCCAAAATAGAGGGGCGGGCCTTTCGACACATTGTTGTTGACCTACTATCTTGTTAAATGTTGAAATTGTAGAATTAAATGTAGCATTCTACCCCCAAGCTACATTCGGTGCCTGAATCATTCATTTAACTATCGAGGCTATATGACGGAAATTGAAGTTCCTATTGATCAAGTACAAGACGATTTACATCACCACGCCGTTCATGGCGATGGAGATTCCACGACCAGTCGTGGTGCTTTGCTGTGTGCAATATTGGCCGTGGCGGCAGCGATATCGGCTCTTTTTGCGGGTCATTTTGCAAACGAAGCTATGATTTTGCAAATGCAAAGCTCGGATCAATGGGCATACTATCAAGCCAAAGGAATCAAAGCCTCTTTGTCCGAATTGAAGGGCCAGATTTTAAAAGATGAAACTAGCTTGGAAAAAGTAGCCGAATACAAAAAAGAACAAGAAGAAATAAAATCCGAAGCTGAAGCAAAGCAGAAAGAATCTAAAGACAAACTCCATTTGCATGAAAGCTTAGCGGCCTCTGTAACCCTTTTTCAAATTGCGATCGCATTGACGGCTATTTCCGTGCTTTCTAAAAAGCGAGTGTTTTTGAATTTGTCGCTGGTGATGGCTGTAATCGGACTCTTACAAATGCTTAGGACATTTTTTCTTCATTAGGATATAGTTATTTAGTGCTCTGGATATTTTGTTTGTAAGCGACGGTCAGCTAAGCTAGAATTATTAGCATCTTGATATAGATAGTTACTAATTTGAAAAGAAGAGGCTCTTATGGCACTTCACGCAAAATCATTTTTCCAGCAGGACATGAATAGAATTTTCGGGCGAATGTCTATTTTTTCTGAAGGCGGCTATGTTGTGCCAAAAGGAACCTTGGTGTCGTTAGGCAATCGCGATTTAATCAAATTAAATAAAACTACCCAGGGCAATGACCTTACTTCATCAAAAATAATGGAGTTTTATTCTGCATTGAAGAAACGATACTCTGATTTCGTAATTTTAGGTTTTTCTCACCAAGCCTTTGATTCGGAGTTAAAAAAACAAACAAAATAACGGATCTGTTTTTATGCTTTTCCTGATACTATTTTTGACCCCATCGCAGGGAAAGCGAGTCCTGGGCTCGGCTAGATATCAAGTGCAATTCAAAGCGATCAATTATCCACCCAAGCGGTTCTAGTCGATTTTGAGCCCAATCGACTAGGCACTCATCTTCGTTAGTTCCTCCTGGGGTCAATACGCTCGCGACGCGCTTTAGTGTACTGGTGCTAAATCGATCTCGGTCAGAAGTGTATTCTGATTTCAGCTTCTTAATCAAATTTCGAATGCTTTCGTCGCGCTTGAAGGTGGAATACCGATCGTCTTCCTCTGTCGACAAACGGCGAAGGGGATGACTGGACAGAAAATTAATTGCATCTGTGATTGTATTGGCCCGAACCCGAACTTGAGAGCAGAGGTCATCCAAGAGGAAATTGATGGAATCATCGGCCGATAAAGGAGTGAGGCCTATTTTGTTTTGAACGTTATCAAAAAAAGAATCTAGATTTTTACTAGCTTCAATCTGTTCAGCGCTGGCATAAGGGATTTGATTTTCAGATTTTTTAATATCCTTGGGCCATCTAAATCGTCGAAAGCCGCCGCCTCGAGCGATTGTAAGAGGACCCATTGGAAAATAATTGAGCGGTGAAGGGAAATGGTAGGAAAGATAAATAAATTCACGGGCGGGCAAACTACCATATAATAGAAGTGGAATCCCAGATGGGTTAATTTTTTTAATCATCATAGAATGTCCACGTTTCATGTCTCCTAATAAAATAACACCAGGTTTAATAGATGATCTATCAATAGGCACTAGAACCGTGTCCCTGGAAAGAGTTTGGGTGCTTGTAACTTCCATTACATATTTTATAAAAGTTTTAACTTTATCGGATTGCCCATCCCAACGAGAACTTCGACTAGATAGTATTTGACCGGGATGAATAGGATCGTTGATCGCAAACTCAAGGCCATTCGTCCATGAGAAGACGATTCGCAGTAGGTAATGTAAGTCAGCACAGTCAATTTGCATTTGGCTGTAAACATGGCCAGGCTGTATTAGAAAATCTGATCCCACTTTGGTTTCGATCCATGTTGAGTACTTAGATTCAGTTTCTTCGTTCCATTTACTTTTTTCATTGTGAGGCCAAACGTCGGCAATCGCTGCCGTAGAAACATTTATTAAAAACAAAATCCGAAAGACTGTGTTCATAACAATCAAAGTTTATTATAGGTACACAAATTAGTGTCCATGGGATTGAATTCGGCAGCTAATTCTAACAGACTGTTTTGGTTGAGGGCCTTTTTAGAAATAAACAATCCCCTCATATACCCGCTGTAAGGACGATTGTTATCAAGACTTCCCATTTCAAGTTCCGATCGAGTGCAATAATGTGAGCCTCGGCAATCCTTTTCTGTCATGAAACTATGAGTAATTGGATTTCTAAGCGGTCGAGAAAAATCGTCTCTGTTCAGCTCAATTCGTTGAGTGCGAAAATGACTACTAAGGGTCGCCGCAGTACCAAAACGTTTTTCATTTGGATCGCGAATAATATAAAGATCGATATAGGGACCAAGTCGATCATCGAGATGGACACTCACCGCGAAAAAGTGCCACACATCATGATCAATTCCGGCAGCGATACAGCCGTAACAGGCGCCGATCGTCGTGGCTGAACCCCACCAGAAGGCCTTTATATCAAAACTTAACGTGTGGTCCTTACCAGAGCTTGCGTAGCCTAACATAAACGGCTTTGCGGGAAACGGCGCCATCGGGATTTCGCCGGGTGGTAGAGGGATTATGGGAATGGGGTTGATTACCACTGGTGGATTTATTGGAGGTTGTTCGGGTGGTTCCGGAATTGGCTTAGCGTTTTTGTGGTTGATAGGCATATCAACAAAAATTTTAATTAACTTTTTGGGTAAAGCCCCAATCGCCTGGCTAGCAGAAAAGGAATCTTGAATCTCTTTTTTTTCAGCTACTTGGCTGTAGTAATCGTTAGCATCATAAAAGTGAGCATTTCGTGCGCGAAAAACACGGGCTTCTTCCGAAGTCAGAAACTTAGATTCAGCCGATACTTCGACATCACGATAGTGATGAAAATAGATCAAATTACCGGAATAAAAAATTTCCCATTCGACAATTTGTTTACCAGTATCAGAATTGGTAAAATATTTTTTAAATAGACTAACGCCTTTAGTTTGAGCATTGGGTTTAAACCAACCTCCAATTGAATAGTTACTAGAGTCCACTTGCAGCCTGTCGTATTTTTTATCTTTGTTTATGCTGACTAAAGATGTCGTATAGTAAACAGCTTGCTGAACTTCAGGTTTTTTTATTTCGTCTACTAAACGATTAGAATGCAATTGAGTAAACGGATTCAATTCAGACGATCCAACGCCCAAACGAGTAGACCCAGCCACCGCTTTTTTTCTCATGTAGTCATCAAAAGTCTGATACCAATTGTAGGCACCACCAGTTAACAGGTCGTCAATAACCTCTGTTTCATCTGACACTATGGCGCCCATATTAAATTTGGCGTAAACTTGATTGGCGCACATTTTCGCAGAAACGCCCACCGCACGGCTTTTGACTTTATGATTGCCAGGGCCTAGAAAGCGGCTTGTGACTGAATCTTCAATATTTAAATTACTGTCCTGAGTGTTAATAGAATTTAGCGGCCAAAGCCGAACTAAGCCATGTTTTTTAATTAATTCAGCTTGGGAAATTGAATTTGGAGTAAGAATTTTTTGTAAATCTGTTCGCTGCGCCAGTGAGGAAAACGGCAAAAGGAAGGGCAGGGCACCTAAAAGCATAAATCGATTTATTCTCAAACGAGTTTCCATATAGATGAACTACACTTCAAGAGCCCTGCCACTCTAATGGAATTGCCTCTTGTTCCTGATTTAGCAAGTGTCTTAAATTTAGTCAGTGGCCCTTTTTTTGTGATTTCTTTTAAAACGGGGGATTTAAACTTATACGCAACTCTAAATTTTTAATTTTCAACGGCAGCCGGTTCTTGTCTTGTTTTTTTCAATTCGAGAATTTCCTGAGGATTTGGGATTCTAGATGAAATCCTCAGGAAACCCCCGGAATGAAGTAATTTAATAGTCGTCACAAATTCTAGTTAAAGTCATATCCGGAGACGAAATTAGCGGGCAAAAACTTAGGTTGCCGGTGCCATAAGTCGAAGCATTCCAGGCAGACATTCCACTCATGGGTTGTGCAGCAATTTTCTGAGACCAAATCAGTTTTGGAATTTTACTATTGGGATTTACAGACATTACATACTGTCCAATTCCGGCGCCGAATCCAAGTGATCCTGCAACTAGGATTGAAAATTTGCCTCCAGCTTGTGAGGATGACATATGGCCATTGATTTTAAATCCTGTACCCAAATTTAATAGGGCAGCGACGTTAATTGGTTTTTTTGAAGTCGTTCCGTCTGCAAAATTGAAAGAATAAATATTAGAATCTTGCAGCAGAACCACGTATACTACTTTAGCAATATCGTCGATAGTTGGGGATACTACAAGTTGGCCAGGCAAAAGTGCGTTCCAAAGGACCTGAAGTGAAGTCGTCTGATCTACAATTCCTAGCAAATGATTCAAACCGTCTCCATTAATTCCTGGAGAGTGCAAAAGTATCAGATTATTTGAAAGTCCTGTTTGCGCTGGTTTTAAAATAACCGCGCTTGCGCCCGTTGGACCGTCGTACATAAACTGACTTTCAATTTCAAGGCTAGTTGAATTGGGATCTAAGTGAATTGAAAATAGGTAACCTTGGCTGACAGAATTTTTTCCAACACTGTAGATCGTGTTCAAAGATCCCGTTGACGGTGAAACGAGTTTGATCGATTCGCCTGTTTTTAAATCTACTAATTTTTTTGAATCTAAGATCTGGCCAAGGTTTAAATCAATTAAAGTTAAAGTGCCGTCCGTTTGAGAAAGAACTCCCAAACCGTCATTGACCAAAGTAAGTCCCATATTATTAGCGGTGCTAGGCAAAGGAGATATGCTGTAAATCAGTTTTCCGTTTATGTCGTATTTGTTTAGATAAATATTATCGCCGGCAACTATACTGCCGTCTGGTAAAAATGAAGGAACTTCCCCGGCAAATATTCCAGACCAAGATAGATCAACTCCGCCAGACTGCGAACTGCCCCAAATAGTATTCAAACTTTTAGCGTCAATCAATTTCATGGTTCCTTTTTTAGCATCTGTAAAATTGTCTTTTGAAAACAAACACGCTACAACTTGGCCATTGCCAGAACAGCCTTGGGCTTTAATACTGCCGTAGCTGTTATTAGATAAAAAACCGGATACGACAGGAACTAAAGTTTGAGGCATTACGGTGGTCGCTTCCGAGTTGCAATGAAACACGGGGCATCCAATGGTATTTTGAAAGACGGCTCCAGATTGGGTAAAAGCCAAGGATAGAAACCCTATCGACAAAAGAACTAATGATTTAATTTTAAATTGAAGTGACATAGCTTCCCCCCGGATTGCCTTCTTAAGAGGAATACAATCCAAAGGCTAAAAAATTACGTCTTATTTTGAAACGCTTTTTACTGAGGTAGGTTTTATGCCCAACCTAATCCTGGCAGGGTTTCAATTGGGAAAGAATCGATTCAAACGAAGAAGAATGCTTATCAGGAATTACCCCGAGAGATTTGCATTTGCCTTCTGTTTGAAAAATCTCCCAAGTGTTGCTGCTGCCACTGGACCATTTCAGCAAAATCAGGTTGGATTTTGGAACGAGTTTAATTCCAGTTAAAATGGATGTTTCCACATCGCAAATTAATTTACTTTTATTATAGATTTTAAGTTCACCATCAGGATCGCCCACGTCTGAGCGAACAAATTTGTAGGGTCCAAATGTAATTGTTAATTCATGTCCAATTTTTCGAGGCATCTCGGATACCGTTGGCAGAGGTCCAGATTCCGATAGTGTCAGGGGTTTACAGCTAATAATCTTTCTAATTTCTTCAGTACTTAAAACAGTATTATTCTTTAAAAGCGATAACGGTTTCGTCAGAGCTGAAATCGTAAGAAAAATTAAAGCCAATCCGATCATACTATATTTCATTTTTGCCCCAAATATCTTAAATAAAAATGTTAATGAAGCGAATAGCTCAGACCAAAACCATAAGGAAATAATGGAGCGTACCCTGGATCCCCTACATTTGTAGAGATTTGATCCATGCTTTTTGGCCATGAAACCGGTAGTTTCCCTGTTGGCTTGTAGTCCCCGAAAATTACATCGGCTACGCCATCGCCTTCACTTCCTGGCAACCAGGCGGCCATTACCGCCTGACTTTGTGTAAGTGCTTGGTCTAAAATAAGTGGTCGTCCAGAAACGATAATTAGAACCACGGGAATTCCCAGCTTTTGAATAGTTTGAACGGCCTGTGCGTCGTTTGAATTTAGACGTAAATCCGATTTGTCTCCGAACATTTCGGCATAGGGCGTTTCACCTACGACAACCACGCCTACGTCAGCGCCTTGAGCCCCTCGTCCATCCACACTGAACGTCACTTGAGTTCCTCGACCAGCGACCGCTTTGGTCACGCCTTGTAGAATACTGGTCGCCCCAGGCACAGCTTGTCCGCTTTTGCCTTGCCAGCCGACTGTCCAACCGCCGCATTGATTTCCGATATCATTGGCAGAGGATCCCGCCATGTGAATGCGTCGTATTGTTTTTGGCAATGGCAGCAACTGATTGTCATTTTTTAAAAGTACCATGGATTCGCGAACCGCTTGGCGCGCGACCATCCTGTGCTCAGGTGAGCCGATATTTCTAAGTCGCAAAGGATTGGCTAGGACAGATTGACGGCGATCCAATAGGCCCATAGCGATTTTAACTCGAAGGATTCGCGAAACGGCATCATTGATCCTCGCTTCAGGAACGCGCCCACTTTGAACAAGGCTTTTAAGAGCGGAAAAAAACTGAGGGTATTTATCCGGGACCATCACCATGTCCATGCCGGCATTGATCGACTGTTCCACTTGTTGAGTGTAATCACCTGGCAGTTCATTCAGCGCGCCCCAATCAGAAATTAAAAAACCTCGAAAACCAAGCTCTACTTTTAAAACGTCGGTCAAAAGATATTTAATCCCAGACATTTTTTTACCATTCCAGCTACTATAGGAAGGCATGATTGTTCCCACGCCCGCGCGAATGGCTTGAATATAACCAGGCAAATGAAGCGCACGTAAAGTAGCTTCGCTGATCTGAGTATCGCCGCGATCAATCCTGTTTAGTATTCCCGTTCCATATTTAGTGCCACCATCACCGATGAAATGTTTTGCTGTGGCTAGCACACTATTGGGTGCAGCCAAATCCTGTCCTTGCAAGCCAAGGACAGCATAGATTCCTGCCACCTGGGAAAGTTCGGAAGTTTCGCCAAAGCTTTCATACGCCCGGCCCCAACGCTTATCCCGGGTAACACCGACCATCGGTGAAAAGGCCCAATTGATGCCGGTGGCGCGGACTTCTTCAGCGGTGACTTGGGCCGCTCGCATGATCAAATTAGGATCGCGGGTAGCACCCATTCCGACATTGTGTGGAAAAATAACGGCACCCAATACATTGTTGTGACCGTGAACGGCATCAATCCCGTATAACAAAGGGATCGCCAAACGCGTTTTCAACGCCCGAGCTTGCACTGTATTATAAAGATTAGCCCAATCCTGTGGGCCATTGCCAGTTTTTGGGTCGGAATCGCCGCCGCTAAGGATCGATCCCAAATGGTAGGTTTCAATGTCATCAATGTTTTTGAGGCTTGACGAATCCACTTGGGTCATCTGGCCGATTTTTTCGTCCAAGGTCATGCGTACAACAACACTCTGAACAGCGGCTTCAGGCACCTGAGACAATGGCAAAGCCTGAACAGCTTTGGAAAGGATCAGAAAAGTTAAAATGCTTGCGGTCGCGGGTATAAAACTAAAAATGGACAAATTTGATATTTTTTTCATGAGCAAAAACTAAAGCACTAGCTTTAGAAATTCAAGAGGCATTTGATTCTTTCGCTAGGAGTTTATGGCTCGGTGTGGCTCGGTGTACCGCTGTATACAATTTTGACACTCGTCAACCCAAAATCTCAACTTGAGATTCAGGTCGCTTCTATTGGACTTAAGGTGTTGAAAATCTGGAACAGACCTCGCATCCAATTTTAACCAGAGGTAACAATCATGTGTCATAAAACTAATGTCTATTTGAGCTTTTGGTCGCATTTTTTGATTCAGATTCTAGCTTTTCAAACCCTGGGCACAACAAAAAACACGTGTCTCGAAGTCTATTCAAGTAAAACAGCGGAGCAAAAAAGAATTCAACGCCGTTTGGAAACCGATCCTAAGTTTGAAGGTTTTCGACGGATTAGCGGATTGGCAGAATCCGGTGCTGTTTTAAATGATGGCCAAAGAGTTCCCGTCAAAATTATCCCTGCCAGAAATATATCCGGATTGAGATTGGGGCAACCCGTTGGAATAAGGCCTGACACTTTAAATTTAGAAAACGTTCCCACAAAAGTGGAAGAACTAAAAACAGTAACTCTTTTGAGCGAAACCGATTTGTTTATTGATAATGGCGATGCTCTCGAAGGTAAACCACGGGAGTTTAGGTCTAAACTTGGAGTCCTTGCTGATGGAACCCCAGTGGCTGTGTTCCGATTGTATTCTAATCCAAAGGATCCACACAAAGCCAATCAATTTAAAAATAGAGTTTTGTCTGCCAATCTAATTTCTGAATTAGGAATTGGTCCGAAATTTTATGGAGTTGTTGGAACCCCAGAACAGCAAACCTTTGTGGTGGCCCTGACTCCAGGGAACCCACTGAGACGATATATTGATTTGACTCAAGTTCTTTCATTCCAAGCTTTGGAAAGTTTGAGATTAATTGACACTCGCCTAGCTGAAGTTGGAAAACAAGAGTTTCCGGCCTACTCGGATCCAGGCGATCTGATTTTCATTGATGGCCAAATTATGGCGGCAGCGGCAGGCGATTTCGTTTCAGATTCTTATGCGGGAAACAAAGGAAACTCCCGCATAAAAGATCCACAGAATCTAAAATTACTGATGGGATATTTGCCTTACGCCTACCACGGGGTATCAATGAGATATTTACAAAATCTAGTTGAAAACGTTTACACAGGAAATAGAAGAAAAAACTGGGATCATTTGGCTAGTGCGCTGTTTTCAAGGTATAATTTTGAATTGGGTTATTTAGATACCTATTACGGACCAGACTCTGTCGAGACAAGGGCCAATAAAAAAGCTTTTTTTACAAGTTTAAGAGAATTTCTAAAAGTGAATGGTCCCAAGGAAGTTCGAGATCAGCTGATTGCCTGGGATAGACCTCCAGCACCGCCCGTACCCTTGCCTCAAAGGGAATACTAGTTCACGCTTAAAACACCCCCCATCGCGTCGTCCTACTATTTGTCCTGAGGGCGCATGCGAGGGTGGTTAAAATGCAGCTGGCGATCGCAACCATACGATACAAAGCTTTCTTTCAACACGATTTGCCCTATTCGTTGCCATTTGGTCAGGTCTTACGACGAGGATGTCAAATCTGAAACGTAAATATCTTCGGTAATTCCAGTCGGGTAGTGCTTAGAAATATTCAATTCGTTTCTAAAATCAGGTTCGTCTATACGTGCTTGTCCTGGCGCTGCTTTGATCATAATCCAGTGAGGGGTTCGTTCGTCTTGTGGCGTTGCAATCCCATAGGTAGAAAGTGGATAAAGAGGTCTAAATCCAACACTACGATCGGCTTTTCCAAGGGCACCGGCGATTTTTAATCCAAGAAACGGTATACCTTTTAAAACATCGGCTAGGGCAGGAATACCCGTCGCTGGTTGGTTAGTCATCGCAGTATCTAAATAGTGTTTTGCATCGGTTCCAAAGGCGCTATCCACTGCAAAAAAATTAAGAGTCGAAACGTCTTCGGATTCATTTAAAGTAGGAAATATTTTGCCAGCAAGGCCAAATGCGCGGGAATGATTTGATACTGTATTGCCAGTGGCAGTTGAGGCGCGACCTACAAAAAGAGCATGGGTGTCTTTTTTAAATACGCCGCTATAAGGGGTAGATTCTGAAATCATCCATTCACCAGTAAAGCAAATGCCGCTTGCGTGAATTAACTTCTGGATGCGCAAAAAAGAATCGTCTGATTTTTCAATTGTTCTCTTTGAATCTAACGCCAAGGAATTTTTTCCAGCTTTAAAAACGGATTCGAATGTAATTGGGTAGCTGGGCAACCTGTCTGATCGATAAACATCTGATTCAGCCTGAGCAGCTTCTTTTTCCGGAGACGTCATTGGCAGCGAAGGATTTCGTGAACGGATTAAATCGCGAATTTGCAGAAAAGAAGTGGCGCTGGCAGTATAATTAGCTAATAAACAAATTGCGAATAGTGATAATTTCATGGGTTTTCTCCGTTAGGAATTTGGATTTAAGTATCGTGATTTTAAAGCCTAGTCCAGGGTTATAAAAATAAAGGAATAAATCTCAAATGAAAAATCTCAATTTGAGACATTTTTACCGAAAAAACACTCGCTTTACCAAGATTTGGATTACTAGGGACTCGTTATTGCAAGACAATATATTAACAATTGAATTGCAATGAACGAGGAGTAGTAAATGAAAAAATTGTTTTTAATCGTTTGTCTCGTGCTTCCTTATGTGGTTTCAGCCGGTGAGCTTCAAATTAACATTTGGCACAAGACTACACATATCTACGTCGCTGGCCTTGATTTTTTTAGAGATGCAGATAAAGACGACAAAGAAATGTTAAATACTGACTGTCGGAATTTAAATGGCACGCTTAGGGGCGATGTTAAGATTGCCGGGTCGGCTGGTAAATTCTTTGTTCTGGGAACCTGTGCAATTCCAACACCTAAATAGTATTTGTTTTCACTTTTAAAAACTTGCCCCAAGGTCCCGTCATTTAAAAGAAAAATTTGCCGATATCTTTCCGTTCACAATTAAATACTAGTTTAAAAAAAGGGGATAGGCATGTGGGAAGTACAAGTTTGGGTTAAATGGAATGAAAAAGCACCAAGAACTGCGGACTGGAGTTGGTTGAAAGATTGGAATGAAGTTCATGGCGCTTGGTCGGTGATGGGTGACTGGGATATGTTATTAACGATTTCAGCAAAATCCCCTGAAGATGTAGAAAATTTTATTTGGAATAAACTGCGCAAAAAAGATTGGGTCGCCAATACTCATACGACATGGGCCAATCAAGTCTGGAATAATCCAGACTGGAAATGGACTAAAGCTAGCTAAATTTAGTTAAGGGTAATTCCAACACTGGTATTCTGAACAGCTGTGACTGATCCCTTTAAACCAGAGGGCATTGTTCCTGGTCTTTGACGTTGCCATGAAACCTTTAGAGAACACGCTCCGGCCGTGCCTGTAGCAGTCGGAAGCGCCATTTGCATGGCGCTGAAAGACCCGACTCCACTTTCAGGAGCTGGGTTAGAATAGCTGGCACTATAGGGACAGTTTGTATCGCCGCCAGTCACGCTAGTAGTACTCACTAGCATGGCGTCAGAGGCATTACTACTTGGTGTCCAGGAAAATGAAAGCCCAGCCCCTTTTGAAGCCGAGGCTCCATTTACTGGTGAAATGGTGGTGATGGGATCAGGTAAAGTCACCGTTGCCGAATACGGACTTTCACCAGATCGAGTCAGCAAAACGGTGTAAGTAGCCCCTACTGTTCCAGTCAAATTAACTGTGTAGCTAACCATTCCGGCAATTTCCGATCGTGACATCGCTTGGCCATTGCAAGTGACTGTATCGCCAGTGGTGAGATCAATAAAAGTTCCGCCAGATTCCACTCGAAATGAAGCCACGCATTTCGCTACGGTTGGGCTGCTTGAATCGACTGATACTGAATACTCAGCATAAAAACCAGATGTTTTAATGTTATCTGAATTTGTTTTAGCGCAACTTTGAATCAGAATGGAAACCAGTACTAGTAGTGTTAAAAAACGTTTTTTCATGATGTTCTCCTTGTAAGCATAATCCATCCAGCTCGCTAAGTAGGTCATTGTCAATGGTAGCGCTTGAAATGCCGTTTACATTGTAATCTAATTATAATATCGTTTGCTAGCTTCGATTAAAAATTTTACAAGGCAGGAAGTCAGTGATTAAAGATTTAATAGTGTATGCAGGCCTAGCGCTTTGTTTTGTTGGTCCGGGCTGTGTCGCTTACTTAGTTTTTATTAAATTTTTAAAAACTAAAAACCTATTGATCCAAATTGTTGCGCCAGTTCTAATCTTTTGTGTTGGCTTTGTTGTGACATTTTATTCATTGTTGGTCGTTGGGGCGATCCCGTTTCAACGATAGGGTTTTTGTGAAACCTGACTGACGAATGATTATTTCTGCAATGAGCAGGTTTGGCAAAAACCCCAACCAAGAGTCAATTATATAAATTGTTGCTAAATCCATTGAGGTTATTTGGATCAAGACTAATTTCCATGATCGCAAAGTAATAGCAGAAAAGCTTAAAGCAAAACTTCGAATCATAAAATTTCTGTGACAGGCGAACTTTCCTTTGATAGCAAACCAGAGAGCCTGGCCTGTAAAAATAAGCCAAAGAAAATCAAGAGTTATAAAAGCCGTTTTTCCTAACGGTCCCCCATTGGCATAAATAGCCAACACAAGGCCAGCTGGGAAATTAATTGCTAGAATAGTCCAAACATAAATATGGCCAAAAAAACGATGAAGTTTTTTATGTTGATTTAGCAATTCAACTGAAAATTGCGTGAAGCCAGCCAGCAGAGAGATAAAAGACGAAAAGACGTGAATATAAAAAGCCGCCTTCCAAATCGAATTATTTATATAATCTTGTTTAAATGTTAGAAATTGGACGTCGTCTTGAAAGCTCAGGTAATTGAGTGATGTACGCAGCATTAGAAACAGGGCAATACATAGGGCCAAATAGACAAACAGAATTTTAAATAGCCAGAAGGCATTTTTTTGAAACACTCAGTTTAAATTTACCCTATGGATCTGCCAATGTCATTTAGCCTGAGATCAAAATAAAAAACTATCCTGACCGAGACAGAGGTATAGAAACCCAATGCCATTTGTTGTTAGTATTTAAATAGAAGATAGATCGGGCTAATATAAGATTCTGAGGCAGTGTGACATTATTAGTTTTACCAATTGCAAGCATTTTATTTTTTCTACCAAATCAATCACTAGCTGCTGTCGATTCCGGTATTTGTGCCCAAAAAGTTTCTGATTTCAAAGAAGATATGTCTCGGCATTTGTCTGAAGAAAAAGGTAAAGCTTCCTTTAGAGCAGCCAGTTTAGAAGGTAATAGCCTATGGGCCGAATATATAGATTTAAAAAAATCATGTACAACTCCAAAGTGTGTTGAGATTTTAAATAGCAGAATCTTTATTGAGGAAATGGACCCAAAACGCCTTGATTCTACCACTGGTATAGCGATTGGATTTAATCAAGATATACATGCTTTGGCTGAGACACTTAAATTAGCAGCTAAAACACCGACCAATAAAAGGCTGAACGCTGATTTGGATAACTTGCTCAAAGAATTGCGCTGGCAACCCAAGGGGAGTTTTGCGGAGGGATTGCAGAAGGCCTACTTGCACGATTTAACTTTTTCTGACGGCGAAAGAAGTCTAGTAATGCTTACTTTAGGCTTGGGTGATTCTCAGATAGGCAGTGGTGGATATTTAAAATGGATGAAGAATGGTCAAGAAAAGTTGGATAAAGAGGCTGCTCGGATGACTGATAATTATATTAAACCGTTTCACAATGACCCCGAAATTCAAGCCATCTGGGCTAGTCGCTATGGAGCAAATCTTAGCCCTCTTGAAATGGAAACAGCAGAAAAGATGAAAAAGCTTGTGGCCGCCGCCGCCCATGTCACCGAACGATTAAGATCCGGAGTTTCAGAAGTAAAAACCGACTTGGTCTCTTTGCGATCCATGCCGTCGGCCTGCTTAACCCGTAGTGATTTGCTTGATTATCTGAGCGAATACAATCAGTACGCAAATCCGGTAGAGAGAAAAGCGGGATCAGGCAATCAAAACCTTTAAGAAATTGGCTTTGAATCCCAATAAATTTCAAATTACAAAAT
Organism: Pseudobdellovibrionaceae bacterium; assembly: GCA_043757515.1. GTDB lineage: Bacteria > Bdellovibrionota > Bdellovibrionia > Bdellovibrionales > Bdellovibrionaceae > UBA2316. The sequence goes on along the minus strand of JAYVPD010000179.1, from coordinate 7,586 downwards.
TAGCTTTCTAAGTTCATCTTGAGTGTAAACGTAATCGGCGTAGATCATAGTGTTAGTGATATTTCTATGTCCGAGCGCTACTTGAACCAGACGCAAATCCCGAGTTTTCTTATAAAGATTAATGGCAAATGTATGACGAAGGGAGTGGAATTTTTTGGGCACTGGCCGGTAGAGGTCCCAAATTTGATAGAGTCGGTCGTAAGTGATATTAAAAATTCTATCAGTTGAAACCGTTTCGGAAAACCTTTGCAATTTGGAAAACAAGGCGCTTGGAATTGGGATTTCTCGGTCGTTACTGCTCTTTAAGCCCTTGATAAAAACGGACGCATCGTGTGTGTTGAGGTCGGATTTAGCAATATTCAATATTTCCTGGGCTCTGGCTCCAGTTTTCAAACCAAGAAGTAATATTAAACAGTTACGTGGATCTTTATCTATATAAGTATTTATTATCGACATAAGTCGGTCGAGTTCAGGGTCCAATAAATACTTATTTTTATTCAATTGATAGCGCACGGATACCTCAGGAATGCTTCTGAGGTAAATAATCATCGAAAATACTTTAAAAGTAAACGACCTGTTTTGAAAAACTAGATTTGCTTCAGAGTTTTCGCCGAAATTGGAGATACGAGCATGATTATTGAATCACGCTCGAAAGATTTGTTTCGACATCATTAGCGTCGCGACTGTTCGTATCTAGTATCATGGTAGTTGCAAAGCCGTTAAGACCAGCAAGAATTTGGTAGATCGTGATGACACCCCAAGCGGGCCATTGATAGCGAGCATAGTTTTTTTGAGCATCAAAGCTGTAGATATTTAGGCCATGTAACAAATCAATGGATTGGACCGTCAGAATACGGTCTTGAACCGTAATTGTCCGAGATATTCCCTGATAGATTAGAACAAGCGGTGCTTTAAATTCGCAGCCGTTTCTCTCTTGGGAATTTGGGGCCATCGCATTTGTAAACGATTTTACATCTTGGACGACAGCATTTCTGCAGACTGAATTCATCACATTCAGCCAATTGGACGATCCCTCTAGGAGCGATTTTTCTATTGGATTTAACGACTTTGAGTTCGGATTTTCAAACGTGGAAGCACCACGCTTTTGAATCGATTTCTAGTCGCAAAGTCTGAAAACGTTAACAAGTATTGAACCTTGCTGCCCATTGGTCCAGTTGCGCCACCGGTGTCACCAAGAACGTCAATACTCAGCTGGCACTGACCGGGGGGCCAATGATGTTTCTTGAGGTGCCGATAGGGCTCCGGTAGATGATTGTGTCGTCGAGGTCCCAGCGCCGTCAGATCCAAAAAGGCTTGATGAATCCCCTGATGCTACAAACTTTGGATTTGAACAGTTTTGAAACAAGATGGGAAGTCCGACCAATAAAGAAATCAGAATGGCAGTTTTTAAACTAACTGTTTTCATTTGAAGCCCTCGAACCATTCAAGAGTCGCAAAGCTTAGACCATTGTAGCCGAGACACAGACCATTTCTTTCTGCCCAATTTTGAAGTTTGAGAATAGAACGCAAACCTTTCTTCAACATTGTTATGTTATATTAATTAAACTCGACCAATAAATTCTTCAAAGTATTCTCTTAATTAAAACTTGATAGACTAAAATACATCCTAATTACAGGTACTTAGTGCTAAAGAATATAACTAAAAGCTTTAGTCTATTCTGAAATTAGGGATGCGAATGCCTTCATCAGCCCGAAAAGCCTACCCACATTGACTCTCACTAGAATTAAAAAACTCTAATAATGTAAAATACATCATATAACACTGCAAAACACAGTATTAAAATGTGAAATACAACATTAATGGATTCTGTTTTTAGAGTCTAGCTGATAAATTTTACCGTATAAAGTGGCGACAATAGGGTTTGACTGATTATCTAGATATAGTCGTCAGATGAAAATTTCTGGATTTTTCCTGGCTATAGTATTCAGTATGACTTCGTTTGGATTGCAAACCGAGCTGCGGGCTTTAAAGGCAGGTGATAGTCACCTCGTTTTTGATACCAATTTGAAATACAAAGAAGTCGTGATTACATTTTCTGGAAATATCGACCCTAAAATATTGGACGAAGCTTTGGAAATCATGGCCGCTGATAATGTTAGAGCCCTATTTTTTGTAACTGGAACCTCAGCAATAGCCCAGCCTGAATACGTCTATAAAATTTTGACCCAAGGACATATTTTGGGGTCTCAAGGGATGGGAAAGCAAAATATAGCTAGTGAATTTAGTTCGGTACAAGAATCCATTGCGAATGAATTGCAGACAGGTCATGAGCTAGTTTATTCAGTTGCTGGATTTGTATTTCCATTTGTTAGGTTGTCACCCAGGCATGGGGGGGTGTCTACACGTCAATTCATAAAAGAAAATGGCGTTTATGCTATTTATTGGAATATCGACTATCTGGCTAAAAATCCTGAGGAAAGTATAATAGAAAGTCTTAAAAAAGAAAACTACCGCGGGATTGTTTCATTGTCGCTTTCTAATAAGCTAACCATTCCTGTTCTGAAAGCCTTAATTGAAGAGCTCAAAAAAGAAGACGTTAAGGTGATTCAGATTGTTCCTCCGGACGATGGTCGGTGGGGATCAAGTCCTCCGTTAGTTAGACAATCTATAATTAACCGGGTTAAAACGGACGGCAGTTTGATTCAAATGATTATTAAAAATAAAGAAAATTCTATTTAAAAGGACCTATGATGCGCACGTTTTGCTATCTGATTTTAACTTCGCTACTTATGAACGTCTCTCTTTCATTTGGTCAACAGACTAAAGTAGACAACAAGACGGCTGCAAAGCAATCTCGTCCGCCCCAATTTGTATTGATTTCCTTTGATGGTTCTAAAAGCCACGCGTTTTGGAAAGAAACTCTGGCTTTAGCCGCCGAAACAAAAAGCCAGTTTTCGTATTTTATAAGTGGTGTTTATTTTCTGAATCAAAAAGACAAGGCCAATTATCTTCCGCCAAAACGCAAAGCCGGCGCTTCTGATATTGGATTTGCCGAAAATGAACCCAGTGACATTGAAAAGCGAACTGGGTTTATCTGGCAGGCTTTAAATAGTAAGGATCCAATGGATATTGGATCTCATGTAAACGGGCATTTTGATGGCGGACTGTGGACAAAAGAAGAATGGACTCAGGAATTTACGGAGTTTCATAAACTGGTAGAAAAAGTATTTACTTTGTACCCTAAAATCAATCAGCCGTTTGCTTATCAATGGGAAAGCACGCTTCATGAAACAATAAAAGGTTTCAGGGCGCCTCTGCTGGCTCAGAATATTGCGACTCAACAGGTATTAAAAGATTTCAATTATTCCTATGACGCCAGCCAAATGATAAAAAATAAATGGCCCAATTTAATGAATACCAAAGTCTGGAATGTGGGCTTATCTAGGATTACTCTTTTGGGTACAAAAAAAGAAACCGTGGCAATGGATTACAATGTGCTTTATGGGCAGTGCGATGGCCAATTCAATCCTAAGAATTCAGGTGAGTGTTTAACTATAAGTGATTCATTACTTAAATATTTTGAAAACCAAACCTATCTGTCTTATATAAATGCATTTTTAACTTCATACTATGGCAATCGGGCTCCTTTAAGTATCGGGCACCATTTTTCGTTGTGGAACAGTGGGATTTATTGGAAAGCACTTCAAAAAGTAGTCATTGCCGTGTGTTCGCAGCCAGAAGTTAAATGTATTGCTCATAAATCGATGGTTCAGTGGCTAAATGAGAATATTGACAAAAATGGCCCACAATTCTTGGCCAATTTAAATCAGGGAAACTTTGATAAAACAACGACTCCGCAAGAGCCCAGAGCTCAGTTGAAAATCGATATGGAATTGCTTAAAAAAGTATCGTTTGAAGAAGGCTTTGTAATTCCCGAGATTTCAAAAACATCTGAGAAAATGATGTTAAAGGGTGATTTGCCGAGCGCCCATGAAATGGAAGACAACGATGTGGATTTGTCTAAATTTAAAGTCAGTAGAGTGACAAACTAATGAAAACGGGTTTTTTTATTTTAGTTTTTACTGTGTCTTTTTTAGCGGCGGCGGACGAAAACGAAACAACGCCCATTCAATGTGATATGGTAAAAACGCGATCCGAGGGGTTGCTGTGTATGGATACAGAAGCTTCTGATTTGGATGCTGTGAACAATCGTGTTTATAAAAACCTAATGGCGGAACTTGAATCCCGCTATAAAACCAAAGATCCTAAGCGATTGGCCATACTTAAGGCTAAAATCAATAATTCGGTCTATGCTTGGATTGCCTACCGCGATTCGGCCTGTGAAATAGAAACGATTCATATCGAAAATGAAGATGAAAAAAATCAATATTACAAAGACTGTTTACTTGCGATGCTTAGAAACCGAATTGAAGAGCTTCGCGTTTTGCAAATAACTTTAAAGAATATCACCTTTAAGATGCCTACAACAAATTAGGTCTTGTTTTTTTAATGATGAAGAATCATTTCAAAGATTCCGGATCTAACGAACATAACACCAATGGCTGCCATTAGTAACGAAAACACTTTGTTGAATGCATCGCTCGCATCTTCGCCCATCCAGTGCACTATTAGGTGAGCTCTTAGGAATAGAAACAACACGATCACTAAATTTAGAACTAGGCTAAAAATCACATTAAAAATTCCAGCTTGGTCTGATCCAACCATTAGGGTCGTTAAGGCCGCAGGCCCCATCATCAGTGGAATAGCAATCGGAACTAACCCGACTCGAGTCGGTGTGGGTGAACCTTGATGACTGGCGGTAACTAGCAAATCACGAATCGCAAAAATAATCAAAAGAAGCCCGCCGGCCACTTTGAAATCACTTTCAGTAATTCCTAAAAAATCAAAGATCTGACGGCCTGCTAAAATGAACACGATCCCAATGATCAAAGCAGAAATGGTCGCTCGATAGATCAAATTTCGACGATCAGATTCGGAAAGTCCTCTAGTGAGACCTACAACAAACGGCAATGCCCCGATAACATCGATGGCAACAAAAAGAGCAATGAAAGACTTTAAAAACATTTGCATAGTGACGCTTCCTTGCGCTTAGATCGGTTGATAATCGCAGATTCTTTAATCGAAGCGATAGGGCGCTATTATGCATCATTTCTCGTTGACGCCTTTTTAATACAATGAAACTCTGACGCTATGGAGACTGAAGTTGAAGTTGATTCTCACCGACAATCTGAATTGCGGGCTAAAACAGCCACTCGACTAAAATATGAGGCGCAGGTAAACGTTATTGTGAATCAGATTGGCGATTTAGAAAAAATCAGAGCGGACTTAGGTTTATCGCAACGTAAGATCGCGCAGTTATTACTAATTGATCCTTCGTCCTGGTCGCGTTGGACTAAAAAGGGGGATTCGACGCCTCCTCATATTTACCGAGCTCTGCAGTGGTACATGGTTTTGCAAGAAAAAGTGCCAGGTTTAAACGCCGCCTATTTTTTGCAGAAAGATATGTCTTCGCTGAAAAAAGAAATTGAAACAGGTCTGGCAAACAGAATGGACCAAATTGTTTATAATTCGGCTTCAGAAATCGAACGATTTCAGGATGAAATTAGTGAGCTCAAGCAGAAATTGAAAAACTCTGAAGACGGACATGCTAAACTATCGGGCAAGCTGCGACGCCAAGGGTATCTTTTGACTTTTGGGGTTTTTATAGCCATTTTTGCATTAATATTCGCAATAGTGTTGGAATTATAATGTCTAAATTTCTAATATCATTCGTTTTTACAATGCTGCTTTTGTGTTTGTCGGTCCGTGCGGATGATGTTTACCATGTTGTACTTCAAACGGAAAAAGGTACCATTGAAATGGATCTGGACAGCAAGCATGCCCCCATAACGACTCAAAATTTTCTAAAGTATCTGAATGACAAAGCCTACGATGCGGGAACGTTTTTTCGAACGGTCAAAAAATCCAATCAGCCAAGTGATAAAATTAAAATTGAAGTGATCCAGGCAGTTACCAATGAAACGGCTAAGGAGTATCCGGCTATTCCTTTGGAAACCACGAAAATTACAGGACTGCATCATTTGAACGGAACCATTTCAATGGCTCGAGCTGGACCAGATACGGCAACCGCAAGTTTTTTTATTTGTATAAACGACCAACCTGAGCTTGATTTTGGTAATAAGCGAAATCCAGATGGGCAGGGTTTCGCAGCATTTGGCCATGTTACTAAGGGAATGGCTGTCGTAAGAAAAATTCAGATGGCTCCCAGCGTGGATCAAAAGTTGGCACCCGCTATCTTTATCAAAAAGGCATTCCAAAAATAGGTGCTAGGCGGTGCTTGCAAAATCGTTCAATTTTTTTTTAGCCTGCTTTGCATTAATTCTCGTATTTTTACTCTAGCCAGTCCATAGTTGCCCCCAAATAGAACAAATATTCCATAAAAAGGGGGCTCTTGTGGCGACATTTGAATTCATTGAACAAGCAGGCGGTCATGAACAGGTTATCTTTTGCCATGACAAAGATGTCGGACTGAAGGCTATCATTGCTTTGCATAACACGACACTGGGCCCTGCCTTGGGCGGAACCCGTATGTGGAACTATGCCAATGAAACAGATGCACTTACGGATGTTCTGCGGCTTTCTAAAGGGATGAGTTACAAAGCAGCCGCAGCTGGTTTGAATTTGGGCGGCGGCAAGGCTGTGATCATCGGTGATTCAAAAACTCAAAAAACAGAAGGGTTGTTTCGGGCCTTTGGTCAGTTTGTGAATTCTTTAAATGGAAAATATATCACGGCCGAAGACGTTGGAACTAGCGAACAGGACATGGAGTATATTTATATGGAAACCCCTTGGGTAACCGGAATCCCAAAAGATTTTGGTGGTTCGGGCGATCCGTCTCCGTACACTGCGCATGGTGTATTGATGGGAATAAAGGCGTCTTGTCATGAAAAATTTGGCAGCGATAGTTTAAAAGGTCTGCGAATTGCCGTTCAAGGCTTGGGCAATGTTGGATTTAATTTAGTAAAGTATTTAGATTCTGAAGGGGCTAAAATTATTGTTTCAGACATAGATCTTGATAAAATTAAAAAAGTTAAGGATTTGTACCCCTCTGTGCACACAGTGGCGCCGACAGAAATACTTTCAGTTGAATGCGATGTTCTTGCTCCGTGCGCAATGGGCGCTATCGTAAACGAAAAAACCCTGGGTCAATTTAAAACCTCGATTATTTGCGGCGGTGCTAATAATCAATTGCTTGAACTACGACATGGAAATGCCCTAGAAGAGCTGGGAATTTTATACGCTCCAGACTATATTGTTAATGCAGGCGGATTGATGAACGTTTTTGTTGAATTGGAAGGCTATTCTCAAAATCGAGCGTTTGATAAGACCAAAAAAGTTTATGATAATTTAAAAAATGTGTTCCAGATATCTAAGCGCGATAAAATTCCAACGTATTTAGCGGCGGATCGGTTGGCTGAAGAGCGGATGAAAATGGCAACTAAACTAAAACAAAAACACCCTGGAAAATCGAACCGTTCCTTTACAACATTAAGGGAAATCAATAACAGATAAAAGGGGTTGACTCAGGCCGCAAGTCCTGTTG
>JAYVPD010000178.1:0-55178 GCA_043757515.1 Pseudobdellovibrionaceae bacterium | reverse complement strand
TCCTCAACCGCAAGGTGGAGTGAACGTAAAGGTAAGCTATCCTTTTGTTCTTCGCCGCGTAAGTGACTCTTAAAGGAGTGCCTATGAAAATGTTATTTATGAAATCTATATTACTCTGTGTTTCAAGCACCCTATTGATTTCGTGCATGGGACAATCTAGCAATCCACTTGAAAAGTATGCGGATTTGAAAACTGGTTTACCAACTAGTCAAGTTTCTGAAACTCAGCATTATGTTCCCGATGTTTTTACGGCCGCCAATATTCCGTCAGGGACTGAAATCAGTGACTTAAAATTGCAGGGTCCAAACGAAGTCAATACAGCAAATTTCATAGAAGGCAAAGAAGGGATTCTCTATTTCAAAATTTTGCCCAAATCGTCCAAAATTACTCAATACGCTGTAGAGATAACTGATTTTCCAATCAGTGTGCGACCAATCGTCAAGGTTCTAAACGCCAACAATATGTATGGGATTCAGTGGACCCCTCCGGCAGGAGTTATTCCGGCAGGGCAATCTTATATTACTTTGCCATTGAAAATTAAAACTACAGTGGTCGATGCTACCGACGCTAATTTAAAAGGAATGTATAAAAACGATATCTTAAACCTATATGTCACAAAAACAAATTCGACTCCAAAAATTCTGGGGCGAACTAACTTGGATTCCGGTTTAGATGAAGGCCAAACGATTGCCTTTACTATGGATGTGGATGACCCAGCGTCAGCGTTCAGTCCAAAGTTTCCAGAAATTCAAATTACTCCCTATGTTTATTCTAACACGGAAGCCTTCCGCGCAGATGGGACTCGCTATATTACAATGGATACCAGTAAGACCGTAAATCCTGAGCGAATGGGTGAAAGCAAAACACAATGGCGATTTCACTTTATTTTGCAAGTAGATCAATTGCCTTTAGATCGCGATCGTCGTGGCATCGAAAATCCGTTAGCCCCTTCTGTGGATGTTTGCTTCCACGCACGGGCGATTAGTGTTTTGCAGACACAATCTCCGCAATTGCAGATTTGCTATAAAGGACGATACGCGGCCCAATTGCCCGTGTTAACTTGGGAAAATGAAGCTTTGAAAGAAGTCAAAGCGGGCATCACCACCACGTTGAAATTCAAGATTTCATCGGGTAATAACCTAGGTGAAGTGTCACTGAAAGAGGCTGCTAAACAGGTTTCTGGACTGACAGGCAAGAAAGACTTAATTTGCACGGCCACAAACCCAGACCAAAAAGCCGTTCAAGAATGTGAGCTAACTTGGACACCCGCTTGCTTAAAAACACCCTTAACAAAAAAATTGACTCTGAAAGTAGACAATCAAGTAGGAAAAAAATCTAAATCACAGTCTTTTGTTAAAGAATGGACGATTGTGCCTTCTGAAGACAACTGCCAAGCGCCCGTCCCGACCGTTAAAATTCCGGCTAAACCGGCGAAGTCTAAATCCTTAAGTGTTTCTCAAATGCCCTCTGAAATTACCATTGAAGGAGTCAACTAATGAAAACTCTTATTTCATTTCTACTATTAGTAGCTTTCTTTGATGTGCAAGCCAATGCGGATATAAAAACCGAGCCTGTAAAAAAAGATTTGAAGTCTGAATTCAGTACTTTGGGTGACAATCAAGACGTCGTTGATCGTGTTAAAAACATGGATTCACATCAAAAGGTTCGCATTGTTCAAAATCGATTGGTCGATCGAAATAATCGAATAGAACTAGCGGCTAATTATGCTTTCAATGGCGGCGGCGATAGTTACGTTAAAACTCAAAATATTGGAGCCAGATTAGAATACCATTTTAATCCGCGCTGGTCTGCTGGTCTACACTATCAAAAATCCTACAACGTATTGACTCCAGAGGGTGTTAATCAATTTGATTCGGCAGCGGCGGCTCAAAAAATAGATCCCGCGAGCCCAAACAGATTTCCAGCGGTTGACTATCCTTTAGAATCACAGATGGCGACAGTTAGCTTTTATCCAATCTATGGAAAAATGAATCTCTTTGACTCTGGCATCGCACAGTTCGACGTCTATTTACAATTGGGTTTTGGAAAGATGAGTTTACTGACTGGTGATAGCGATCTCTATTCTGTCGGTTTGGGATCGGGAATTTGGCTGACTCCAAGAATTACAACCCGATTGGAAGTTCGCTACCAGCAATATCAAGACCTGTTGCTTACTGACGAACGCAAGCAAAATAACGTACAAGGCGTTGCCAGTATTGGTGTGCTCGTATGGTAATAAAGACGGTCTTTGCTGTATTTTCCTTTGTGTTTTGCTTGAAAGCGTTTGCTGTTAACGGAGAAGTTACTGTTGTGCACTCGAGTGCAAAAGATAAACAGGTAATGAACAAAGCGCGGGAACTTTATGAAAAAGGTAACCTATCAGCAGCTATACAGCTCTATTCAAAAGTGACACCCGGTTCAGATTTCTGGCTAGATGCACTTGAAGAAAGAGCCTGGGCATTCTCAAGGCAAGGGAAATTTGAGGACGCTTTAGCTGATTTACAATCTATCACATCGCCGGTTTGGGCCCCTCAAGTAGGACCTGAAACCTATATGTTGTCGACTTTTGTTTCGCTTAAGATTTGTGCTTATAAAGACGTGATTAAAAAAATCGATATCTTTAAAAAGCGTATGCTTCCACGCGTAGAAGTTCTGCAATCTATGATCGACAAACCGATGTCCGACGATGTTTGGATGATTTTAAACAAAGCTAAATCCACTCGTATAACAATGAGCAGCCTCGGAGCGCAGGCCGACAAGTACCCACGCTATTTTTATCGGGACCAAGTATTGCTGGATTTGGCAAGCCGAGGATTAAAAGACAAAGCGCACGCTCGGTTGAAAATTCTAGCTCAGCAAGATTTAAATGAAATCGAAACAAATCTTAAAAAAATGAAAATTATCGATGTTGAATTGATCCAAAATGTTTTGACCATGGATAAAGATTCAAAAGCCGAAAAAAAGAAATTGAATTTTAGCAAAATCGATAAGAACAAAAGCATGACGTTTCCAGTAACTGACGAAGAAGTTTGGGTGGATGAAGTGGGACATTTTCAAGTGAAAGCTGAAAATTGCCCGTACGGCAAAGGAGCCTCTCTATGAGAAGATCCAGTTTAATAAAAGGCCTGGCATTTTTGGTGTGTTTTCTTGGTATCGGATGCGGGGTGACGTCACCTCAGCGCCAAGCCCCTCCAGAAACTTTTGTCGCATTGACAGCAGAAGTGTCGCAGCAGGCTTCCTTGCCTGAACCAAAGGTCAATATCCTTTTTGTCGTAGACAATTCCGGATCCATGAAAAACTACCAGAAAAAAATGTCCGAAAATATCGAACTTTTTGCCAATTCATTTTTTGAAAATGCGCGCGTTGACTTTCGAATTGGTGTTGTGCCTGTTTATGATTCAAAATACTTAAATGACAAAACTGTGTACGTGCCCTCTGGTGTTCGAAAAATGAATGCGTTGGGTGAACTGGTTGGTCTTCGAGATGAAGCTGGGTCATTAATTCCAAACAAACTTTTTATTACCCGAGAAACGCCAAATCCAAAGGCCGTTTTGAAAAATACGGTTCTTTTGGGCACGCAATGGGGGCCCGAAGCTGAAGAATCGTTTTCGCCGGTATTGGCGATAACGGAACAAAAGCGAAACCTTGAAAAAAACCAAGGATTTTACCAAGCCGATGCGTACTTGGCTGTAATTTTTTTAACGGATGCTGATGATGTGACTCCAGGCTTGTCTGCTGATGACTTTTATGAACGTTTGGTGGAATTAAAAAATGGAGACCGCTCTAAAGTTTTAATTGCGGCGGCTTTGCCGAATTTAAACAATAAAACCGCAGCGTGTAGTAAAGATGGTCGTGGACCCGTTCAGTCTTTTCCAAGCTTGCTTTCGATTTCGGGCGGTATTTTTGCCGATCTTTGTTCGGACGATTTTGGAACTCATTTGGCAGAATTTGGTCAGCACTTGGTTCAGCGAGTGGCCACTCAGCGAAAACAATTGGATTACACTCCGGATATTTCCACTTTAAAAGTAACCTATGGTACGAACTCAAGTCCCGATGCTCAGGTGCTGGAACGTCCCCGGGATTACGGTTTTAACCCCGAAACAAATGAAATTGAGCTTGGTCCCTATTTGAAATTACAACGTATTGATGGAGCTAGTTTAAGAATAACGGCCAAGCCTGTCAGTCTTGGAAATTACAAAGGCAATCGAGTAAAGCCAATTGCTGTTCGACCTCGTTAGGAACTGGCCAGCAGCGGCTGAATTGAAATCAGGATTCGGCCTCTAGTGGCCCAGTGAATTTCAAATTCTTCCGTTGCCATATGGGTGTCTTGATTGGATCGAGCTTGCCAAGGGTCCATTAAGGTTACTTTTGAATCATTTATTTGTTTTACTAAGCTGTAGTGACCAGCGTCTTCGTCCCACCAAGTTACAAAAACAATTTCATTTTGCCTAAGGGCCTCTATTAAATCGGCCTGCTCGGCGCCTCTTTTGAAATGGGCGGAAAAACCGTACTCTATGGCTAGCTTGTGAATAGCTTCCGGTGGTGTGAAGCCAAGTTCCAGAGTTCCTAGTTCTTTGGCAAAATACATTTCGCCTTTGGATTCATTTTTTAAAAACTGAAACATACTTTCAAAACACGCTGGTCCGCAGGTATAATCTAAAGTTTGAGCCACTCTTGGAAGCTTATTGGACATTGGCTACCAAAATTGCCGGCTGATCATTTTTTAAAATAAAATAGGTCACAAAAATAAAAATGACTGTTAGCACGAACGGATTAACTTCTAACGATTGATGAAACAGGACAGCCTCTGCAGGCTGAATCACTAGCGAAGCCAAAAGTGTTGGAAATTCAGCAATCGCGATGTCCGCGACCTCATAAAGTTTCATAGTTGCATAGTAGGCACCAAACATGGCCAGCCCTGACAAGATTCCAAGAATAATCAAATAGGAACTCCAGTTAATTGAAACTATTAAGGGCTCGCCGGTCTTTTGAAAAACTCCATAGACCATTATAGCCAAAGCGGGAGTCATTGTTGTGATGGCTCTATTTTCTTGCTGCATGCTTTTCTTAATAAATGAATAGCCAAAACATAAAAGTATGAGTCCTATAAATAAACTGCTCACTCCGAAAGGCCAATTTGGCTGGGATTGAATTCCTAGGCCGTAAACTATTAGCAACACTATAGACACGAAAGACAAAGTCTTTGCCCGCATTGACGACACCTGACCGACCCGCGATCCAAGTAGGACAAGCAGCGGGATATCTGCATTAGATAGGACTGAAACAGCGGAAGCCGACAGCCAGCGATAACTTGCAGTTACAAATGTCAACGCAAGACCTGCGACCACAGCCCGTACAAACTGAATTTTAATGGATCGAGGTTTTAAGGAAAGCGCTTGGGCTTTGGCCCAAATGCCCGTCACAATCAGGCTTGCCAATCCACGCAAGAATAAACTCTCTGAAAGAGGCACCTCGGCGAGCGCCAGGCTTCGAATGGTGAGCCCTAAAAGAGATATACTGACAACTAAGGCTACTGACCAAATACAGAACTCAGGTTTTAACAATGACTTCATTTTGCCCCCAAAAGGATTCCTGAAGACATTCACTACCTGATTTTTTGAGTGTCTAAAACTGATTAGTTTTTATCAATATCATTCAATAAAAGTAACGAATCAGAACTGGCCTTGTTATTTAGGCAAGGCCGATGAGCGAATTCTCTCTGCCACTTGATTGATTACGTGATCCAGTGCTTGGGTTCTGATACGATATTTTGGCCAAACCGCCACAATCTTATAGTCAGCGTCCCAGCCTCTGGGAATATAGGTTTCAATTTCAGATCGGTGGCTATAAGCTAAAAAGTCAGGCAATAACGTCCAAGTTTGGCTATGTTTTAAAGCTTTAATTGCAACGTCATAGCTATCATACATATTTGAAATTTTTGGTTGCAGCCGCATCCGCTGAAAGGCCGGGTGATTTTCACAATTTTCAATCCCCTGAGCTGCCAGGGCCGCTATCATCGGGTAACGTTCTAAATCTTCTATACGTCGATCTTTTAAAAATGGGTGCTTTTTACCCACCGCTATTACAAGGCGTCCTTGATGCAATAATTCTTGTTCATGATTTGGCCCCGACTGAGGCGAAAAACAAATTCCCATATCAATTTCACCGCTGCCCACCCGTGCTAGCACTTCGCCTGAACGCAAAGTTTGAAGGGTGGCGGTTAGAGCCGGGTGCTCTTGCTGAATACTCATCCAAACCGGAGTTAAAAATTCAGAACAAAGAGTATGGGTTGCGGCCATTCGATAGTGGCCACGCATTGTCGATTGTTCGGAAGCCAGTTCTTCACGAATTCGACTGGCTTCCGTCAGCAGAAATTCGGCCCGGTCTAAAAGCAGTTTTCCATGCTGAGTGAGCTTAATTTGACGACCCATTTTTTCAAATAGGGCCCGGCCAAATTCGTCTTCTAAAGCGGCGATACTGTGACTGATAGCGCTTGGAGATATATTTAAAAACCGGGCCGCTTGGCCTATGTGTTGGCGGCGGGCAGTTTCAACAAAATATTGGAGTTGATCAAATTTCATCTCGCACGTCCTTTGCGCCAGACTGTATCAATCATTCTGTTTTTTTCAACAGTTAATATGAATTTAGATCATTTTTATTCACTCCTGTTTTAGGCTAGGTTGCGTTTGTTAAGTCTACTAACTTAAGGATTCCTAAAATGAATACGACTTCAATGAATCAAATCGAATATAAAGACGCGTACGGAATTTTGTGCGGCCAAATGCCAGCCGTGCAGCACATAGAGGCTTTAAATCCTACGTTTTGCCGAATTCCAAGTATGGAGCAAACAACGTCTCATGCGCATTTTGAGCCGGAAATTTTTTTCATCATTAAAGGCTGTGGTGAAATGACTATAGATGGTGAAATTAAACTCGTTCAGGCAGGCGACCTAATACAAATCCCTGCGTATTTGCCCCATATACTAAGAAATATTCAAACTGAATCCTTAGATTTTCTTTCCATTTATAGCCAGGATTCAGATATCCCAGCGCTTCCCAACACAGCGATTATTACGGCGGCACCTCCAACGCCCAATGGTCCGCTGCATTTGGGGCATATTAGTGGGCCTTACTTGGCTAGCGATATTTTTGGCCGCTATCTGAAATCTAAAAAAATCCAAGTATCAAGCCATAGCTTCACCGACGATCATCAAAACTATGTAAACGAAAAAGCTCAAAGTTCAAAAACTGACTACGACGAGTTTCAAACAACCCAACGAAATCGGATTCAAAAAGGCTTTCAGAATTTAAATATCGAATTCGATGATTTTTTTGAACCAAGAACTGATAAAAAATATCAAATAAAAATCGTCGATTTTGCGGCTAGAGCATTCAAAGCGGGTATTATTCAAAAGGAATTTCTGCCCCTGCCCTACTGCCCCCACTGTGATCTATTATTAATAGATGCACTGATTGAAGCAAAATGTCCCGAATGCTTCTCAGCTAGTCATGGGGCCTGCGAATCCTGTGGAATTGTAGTTTCACCTGATGCTCTGCTAGAGTCATCCTGCGCCAGATGCCACCATACTTCAGAGCTAAAGGAAGTCGACGTTCATACGTTTTCGCTAAGCCGTTTTTTACCTTTAATTGCCGATGATTTGAAAGCCCTGTCTTTGCCAAAACGATTACGCGACCTGGTTCATCGAGTTCAAAGCAAATGTGAATTGAAACTATTGATTTCCCACCCCCACAACAATCAAGTCGGAATTTTAGCACCGGATCTGGAAAACAATCTTCACGTTTGGTTCGAAATGGCCGCGCACTACGAACAGTATTCAAAGAGGTCTTCAACGTGGATTCATTTTTTTGGTTTTGACAATAGTTTCTACTATTTACTATTTATTCCGGCCCTTCTAAAGGCCATGAATTCCAACGCCCGTCTGCCAAGTGCTGTTGTGACCAATGAGTTCCTTACTTTGGATGGCTCAAAGTTTTCAACCAGCAGAAATCATGCGATCTGGGCTGACGAAATTAATGGCGATTCAGATTTTCTTAGGCTTTACTTAGGCACGATAAGACCTCAGTCTTCGGAGTCGGATTTTAAACTGGACTCCTATGTTCAGTTTTCCAATCAGATGCAAATTCAAATTCAGAAAATTATCGACCGGGCACAAGAACTAGAAATTGATTTGGATTCAAAACAAGCAATGTCAGCCGAACAAAAAGCGAATCGCTTTAGTCGTGATATCGATAGCCACTTTGCCCTTGCTTGCATTAATATCCGCGCGGCCAGTCGTCTTCTTGTATCCTATTTAGACGACCTGATCGAACAGTTCGATGAAGACTGCAATGATGCTTATTTAATAAAAGCCCTCTTGCCAAGCCTCGCGATCTTTATGCCCAACAAAGCACAACAAATTAATTTGGCTCTCAACAAGCATTCGGAGCTAGCATGAATGAAACTGAATTTGATATTGCTATAGTCGGAGGAGGTTGCCTAGGCAGCAGTATTGCGTTTGAACTTTCGCGACTTGGATTTCGAAATTTAGTACTACTAGATCATGGCAGGCACACAGTCAGCGCCACAACCCATTCTGGAGGTATGATCCGAACATTTCATGAAAATAGCAATCACGTGGAAATGTCTATAAGCACCGTCGAAATTTTAAAACGGTATCAAGATAAGGGGATTTTGACAGAACAAACGCAGCCAAACGGAAGTCTTTACTTTTTTGATCAAAAACGATTTAAGAACTACGAATCCAATTTGAAACTAATGGCTACGCGGCAAATACCCTTTGAAGTCCTAACGGCGCAGCAAGGTGAAAGTCGTTTTCCTGAAATTAACTGGCTTACTAGTCAATCAGCAATTTACGAACCTCTGGCTTTTCATTTATCGCCCAGTCGTTTTTCAAACGAGCTGCTTAAGGCTAGCGTTAAAGTCGGATTAAGATTGATAGATAATTTTGAAGTCGAGCGAATTTGTTTTTTTAAAAATCGCTATCGAATTTTCAGCAACGGCCAAACTTCAGGCACTCTAATCACTGCTAAAACCCTTATTTTAGCTGGCGGCGCGCGACTGTTGCCACAATTAAAAGAGCTAGGCATATGCCATTCGCTGACGACAAAAATACTTAAACATTTTCAAACTACTAAACTTAGTGGTGATTGGAATTTGCCCAGCTATTTTGACCGAGAGACCTTAGAATATGGCCGCCTTGGTAATGGCCCGTCCCTTTTGCTTTCTGATCTAAATACTCAGCGATTCCCCGGCGTTGCTTGGAAAAAAACAAATTTTACTGAAATCTGCGCTGCTGACTGCTATGCCCCCGGCAGAATGGGATTTGCCGGTTATTTACTTGGGCACCCCCGTTTACTTTTAGCTACTGGTTGGGGGGGCACTGCATTCAAATTTTCCTTAGATATCGGCCAGCAAATTGGCCGAATTTTAAAAAACGAACAAAATGAAAGAGGTCTTGCCTATGCCTAGTCAAAAACGAAAACTCCTGGCCATTGTGGGAGCCGGACCCAAAGGAATTGCGACAGCTATCAAAGCCAAAGTTCTAGAAGAATTTGGATTGCCGGTGGACCAGGTTGTACTTATTGAAAAAAACAAAGTGGCCGCCAATTGGTCAGGCGACTACGGCTACACTGACGGAGAAATGAAACTCGGCACCTCCCCAGAAAAAGATGTCGTTTTCCCTATTGAAACTGATGTTGGCAACACAAAAATAAATCAACAAATTCACAATCGACTTTTACAATTTACCTGGTCGGCATTTCTAGTTCAAACCAAAAGCTTTTCTGATTGGGTAGATCGGGGCCGGCCTGCCCCGACGCACTTGTTATGGTCTGAATATTTACGCTGGGTTTCTCTGCAACTTGAACCTCAGGTTAAAATTATAACTGGTCAAGTAACCACTATTGATTTAACTGAAGACGGAACCAAATGGTCACTTCAGATGAAAAATTCAACAATTAAGCTAGTTGCTGATCGCCTCATGTTAACCGGGCCAGGGGAAACTCGTCTGGATTTTATGGAAAATAAAACTGACAAACTACCGCCGGGAGTTTATGATTTGGAATCGTTCTGGTCTCGAATAAAATCCAAGTCGCTCTCATCCAAAGGCCGACTCGCCATAATTGGTGCTGGCGAAAATGCGGCTTCGATTCTACTAGCTCTCTCAAAACAGGCTCCTGATTTAGGAGTTGATGTAATTTCTCCAAAAGGTTTTATATCAACACGAGCAGAAAGCTTTTATGAAAATCAAATGTACAGCCAACCCGAGCGAAGTCACTGGAACAAACTAGAATTTAAACATCGAGTTGACTTTATCGAACGTACAGATCTAGGCGTTTTTTCTGTCCATGCGATGAGTATTTTGAACGAACAGCGAAGACACAAAATCGTTCCCGGTCGAGTTGTAGAAATTAAAACGATGAAGACTGGGGTCGAACTATTACTAAAATATGCAGATAAAATCGACTCGGTTTATTATGACCAAGTGGTAGTCGCCAGTGGCTTTGATCAGGTAGGAATTTTGAAAAAATATTTATCTCCTAGAAGTTTATTGGCCCTTCAATCTGCCCTTGGAAAGGATCTTAACCAAACTCATCTCATGGAGAGTATTCAAGCTGATTTATCTGTGGCAGGTCTACTGCCAGCTCTGCATTTGCCGATGCTTTCGGGCATTCAACAAGGGCCCGGATTTGCGAACTTAAGCTGCCTTGGGCGTCTAGCTGATAGATTAGTCGCACTGCCCTTGCTAGATCAGCAGATGAAAAACGAGACTCAACCATTTAAACTTTTAGGAGGCGGCCTATGAAAATTGAAATCAGTTTTGCTGGCCAGAACGACCAACATGAAATTAGTAATTTTCGAAAGCAAGAATACGCTAGTGCACAAGGCTATAGTTTAGATTTAAATACCTTGAATTGGAAAACTAGTGATGACGAAAGTTTTGTATTGATCGCAAAACAAAATGGAAAAATAGTTTCAACGATGCGAGGGGAAGTCATTCAGGACCAGTCCATCTTAGAGCAAAAACTAGAATGCCCTTGGAATTTCAATTGTCCTCTAGAAATGCCTGTTCTACTTTTGAGTCGCGCTGCTACATTAAAATCGCACCAATCTCTGGGACTCAATCTGATATTACGCTATTGGTTTTTAAAATTGGCAGATTGTTACAAAATCCCCATGATCTTGGGCACGTTTGTTGAAGGTTCGCCTCGACAAAAAACATTACTGGCAATGGGTTATCAGTTTTTTGAAAACAAACTTGGCTGGCAGCAATCGACCTATCGATCCCATCGGGCGGTGATTGTTGCCGCCCTGACGCTTGAAACGGCTCTAAACCAAGCTATTCCGTATTGTGACCAGTCATTTAAATCGTATAAAGATCATCCAAAATTTACCGCCCCCATTCCTGAATTGCGATTTGTGAGGAGTCTATGAAAAATAAGGGATCGTATCAATTTGAAAAATTAGAAGGTCGAAATCACGAAGCCGCAATGCTGGCCCGTCGGGCACAAATGAGACTAGACGGTTTTCCAGATTTGTTAACTCGAAACCGTTTTCCTTTGAAAGGAAACATTTTGGAGTTGGGGACCGGTCATGGAGTGCGCGCACGAATAATGGCTGACTTGTATCCGGAAACCACGGTTACCGCTATTGATCGAAGTCCAGAGTTACTTGAAAAAGCGAAAAATGAAGTCGCGATACCAGCCAATCTGTATTTTGAAAATGCAGATATCTATGAATTGCCCTTTGCAGACGAGACTTTTGATTTCGTTTATGCTCGATTGGTTTTCATGCATCTTTCAAACCCAGACATTGCGCTAAAAAATATTTTGCGGGTCTTGAAGCCAGGTGGGCGTCTGTTAATTGAAGACGCAGATCGTGATTGTATGTTTTTTGAACCGACGCCGGCATCCTTTGCTGATTTTTGGTCTCGCGTTCAACAGGGACAGCGCCGCCTGGGAGGCGACCCCAATGTTGGTCGAAAACTCAATTTTCTTCTGCGGCAATCAGGCTTCATAAACGTGGACACCACCGTACAAAACATTTTTGGAAATGGCACTGATATTGAATTTCTAGCACGTACCCTACTGCCAAGCTTAAATGTCTACTTAGAGAACCATGATCGCAAGCTGGGTCAGCAAGCGATAGATGATCTTTTGTTACTTTCAGAAAATCCACTCGCTACCTTCTATCACTTTTGGTTTATTGTCAGTGGAATTAAACCATGATAAATCTATTCCAATGCGGAGGTCACCAATGGAAATACTAACTGCGCAACCAAACGATGCCTATTTATTGGCTCCCCTTTTTGACAACTATCGCCAGTTTTACAACAAACAAAGCGATATTCCCGCTGCCGAAGTTTTTTTAGCAGAGCGACTCAGCAACAAAGAATCTGAAATTTTCTATGCGCGAAAAAACAATGAGCAATTGGGTTTCGTTCAACTTTACCCGTCTTTCTCTTCCATTGCCCTTAAGCGAATTTGGATTCTGAATGATCTTTTTGTCCTACCGGAAGCCAGGCGACACGGAATTGCTAAAAACTTGCTGGTGTACTGTGCTGAATTTGCCAAGGCAACTCAAGCCCGCGGACTGACACTTAAAACCGGCATCGACAATACAGCGGCCCAGGCTCTGTACGAATCATTAGGATGGAAATCCAACACTGCCTTTGGATCCTATGACTTGATTATTGATAAAGTTTTTCAATTTTAGTTACAATTTTTGTCACTTTCTAAAATAACTGTCTAAATCCCTACAGTGGAAATTTTTCCTGTCTATTAGTATAGTGAAACCCTTGTATAGATATTATTTATGGAGTCTCACATGCTGAAATCATCGTTGATCGTTGTTTCTGGACTATTACTTTCGCACGTTTCTCATGGTCAAACGGCCGCTGTGAAAACCACTTCTGTAAAAAGTTTTAGTCCGCAAGGACTTTCCGATACGGTCAATCAAGTTAAAGTAGAATTTAGTAGTAAAATGGTCAATTTATCTCAGCCAGCCCAAAATGCGGGTACTGTTTTTGATGTAAAGTGCACTCCCGAATTAAAAGGAACGGCTCGCTGGCAAAATCAAACCACATGGAGCTATGATTTTCAAACAGGCCTACCAGGAAACAAGCTTGCCGGAGGCACAAAATGTCAGTTCGACCTCAAATCAAGCGTTAAATCACTCGATGATAAAGCGTTATCAGATACTAAATCATTTTCGTTTCAGATTGATGGTCCAAACATACTTAGTATCAACCCAAACGCTGAAGTAGTAGAAGATCAAGTATTTATAGTTACCTTTGATACACCAGTGACGGAAGATTCATTTCTGCAAAATTCCTATTTTTTGGTGGATGGAAAAGCGAATAGAATCACTCTTGACCTAGTTAAAGGTGAACCTAGAAAAGTGATTTTGAAAAACAATTATATAGACGAAACTAAAAGTGGCGAGCGAGTATTTTTAGTAAAGGCTCGCGAACTTTTTCCAGCTAAAACAGCTTTGAAACTTTATCTTGGCGCTGGTTTAACCAGCAAAGCGTCTGGTGTTTCCAAACAAAAAACGTCTAATTTCAAATTTAAAGTACGCGCCGGCTTTACTGCTGAATTTACCTGTGAGCGTGAAAATGTAAAAGCCAATTGCATCCCACTCTCAACAATGAATGTGCAATTTTCCTCTCAAATTTCCATTCAAGATGCACAAAAAATCTATTTAGAAGGTGCTGGGGTAAAGGTGTACCCTGATTTTTCAAAAGCAGAACTTTCAAATACAGTAGACCGTGTTTCATTTAAAGGCCCCTTTCCAGCAAATGGACAATTCAATATTGTGATCCCAAACGATTTAAAAGACGACTCGGGCCGAAGCCTAGTTAATTCAACGAAGTTCCCGCTGCCGGTGCAAACAGATGATCTGCCACCACTAGCTAAATTTTCATCTAATTTTGGAATATTAGAAGCTAAACAAGATATTCTTTTGCCGGTGACCTTAAGAAATTTAGAATCCCAAGTGCCCGGAGCATCGGCCTTGGTTGGAAAATCAATAAAATTAGGCGCTGATAATTTTTCAAGCGTTGTTTCTTGGCTTAAAAATGTAAATGCGCGACGTTTTGAAGATCGCGGAAAATCTATCTTTAGTTCCAAAGATACAACTTCCAGTTTTCAAATTCCACTTAGTAAAAATGGCAAAGCCTTTGAAGTAGTTGGCATCCCGCTGAGTGGACCTGGTTTTTATGCGGTTGAATTGAAAAGTGATAAATTGGGAAAATCATTGTTAGGCAAAGAATCGGCAATGTATGTTCCGACCACAGCACTAGTGACGGATTTGTCTATTCATTTAAAATGGGGCCGTGAAAATTCGATTTTTTGGGTTACCTCTTTAGATAAAGGACTTCCTGTAGCTAACGCAAAAGTTAAAGTTTATAACTGCAGCGGCACTATGGTTTGGGAATCTATTTCTGATTCACAGGGACTTGTAAATTACGCTGGATCCATTGCTTCTAAACTTGGAAAATCGTGTGAGAATGATGCCACCTATTCAGAACTGAATGCGGGATTTTTTGTAACCGCAGAATTAAATGATGACTTTACTTTTTCGCACTCTTCATGGAAAGAAGGTATCGAAACTTGGAGATTTGGTCATGCTGATGAATCTCTGCAAACTCAAAGTCCTTCCTATGAATCGGATTCTAACGTTATTGCCCACACTGTTTTTGACCGCACCCAGCTAAAGAACAATGAAACATTGCATATGAAACACATCATTAGAAAAACCGTCGGCGATGGTTTTTCTATGATTGCTGAAGATAAATTACCGACTAAAGCTGTCATTAAAAATTATGAATTAGACACAAAGTTTGAAATCCCTTTAAAGTGGAATACTAAAAGTTACACTGCCGTTTCTGAATTCAAAATTCCTCTGGATGCGGCTTTAGGTGGTTATGCCGTGACACTGGTTGCGGGAAAGAACGAATTCTCTGCTGGCCAGTTCCGCGTAGAAGCATTCAAAGTTCCGCTATATAAAAGTACAATTGTTTTACCAAAAGAAAATGTATTTTCTGGTCAAAATATTGATGTCCTAGCTACCATTAGTTATCAAAATGGCGGTCCGATTTCGGGACTAGCGGGTACCCTTAGACATTATTTCTCGCCAATTGAAAATATCAAATTCGACAATTTTGAAGGTTTCTATTTTTCAAATGGTGGCGTTACCCCGGCAATTATCAGAAATGGAGAAAGTGCTAGCGAAGGATCGGCTGAAAAAGTAGCTTCTCAAGCCATTACTTTAGACGCACAAGGGGCCGCTAAAACAAGCGTTTCAAATTTGAATCAAAAATCAGCGAATCAACCTCAAGTTTTAAATGTAGAATTGGAATACAAAGATTCAAATGGAGAAACTCAGACAACGAGCCAATCAAAAAATATTTGGAGTTCTAATCGACACATCGGTGTGAAGGTGTCTCAGTGGGTAGCCACAGGCAAAACTTTTGAATTTCAAGTGGCGGCGACAGACTTGAAAGGCAATGCCTTGGCAGCTGCCGATTTTTTAGTCTCGGCCTTTAAAACGACCTATTATTCACACCGAACCAGGTTGGTTGGTGGTTTCTATTCCTATGAAAGTTTAACTGAAATTAAAGAAGTTCCAGTAACTCATTCATGTCAGGCTGGAAAAACAAATGAAAAAGGTCTAGCCATTTGCCAGGCGCAAATTAAATCTGAAGGTCAAATCACTTTGGTTGTGTCTTCTAAAGATGCTCAAAACAGATCAGTCAGCGCTAGAATGGACTTCAATGTAACTGGAAAAGATAGAATGTGGTTCGGCGCCGACAACGATGATCGAATAGATTTAATGGCCGAGAAAAAACTTTATAATTCTGACGAAACAGCTCGATTTCAAGTTAGAATGCCTTTCAAAGAAGCCACAGCGTTGATCACTGTTGAACGAGAAGGCGTTTTATCTTCTGAGGTGATTCAAATCAGTGATACCAATCCTACAATTTCAGTCCCATTAAAAGTAAAATACGCACCCAACGTTTACGTGTCCGCATTTGTAGTACGTGGTCGAGTGGCAGGATCCGCTAGCGATTCGACAGCAACTGTGGATTTATCCAAGCCGTCGTTTAAATTTGGTTTAACCAAGGTCAACGTAAACTGGAAGCCCCATTCCCTGAGAGTTAAAGTAACACCTAATAAGACCGTGTATGCTCCTCGCGAAGAGGCCACTGTTAAGATAGATGTTCTAGCACCGAATTCAAAAATTCAATTACCAACTGATTCCGAAGTCACCGTCGCAGTAATCGACGAAGGTCTATTAGCTATTGCGCCCAATAATTCATGGGATTTACTGAAGCAAATGATGCGAGTTCGACCACTAGAAGTCGAAACAGCGACTATGCAGATGCAAGTTATTGGAAAACGACATTTTGGTCTTAAAGCAGTGCCACACGGTGGTGGTGGCGGATCTGGCCAGCGTTTGACTCGTGAACTTTTCGACACCCTTGTTTATTGGAATGGATCGGTAAAACTAGATGAAAAAGGTCAAGCTGTTGTAAAATTTAAAATGAATGATTCACTTACAGGATTTCGAGTAGTCGTGATCGCCAATGGCGGAAAAGACCTGTTTGGAATGGCACAAACGACGATTACTTCAAACCAAAATTTAATCACAACAACTAGTCTACCCGTTTTGTCCCATATCGGAGACCAATTTAAACCTGAATTTACTTTCAGAAACACAACCAAATCCGACATGAAAGGCGAAATGCAATTGCAAGCGGTCTTTAAGTTGAGCAATGGAAACCTGCAAAGTAAAGTATTCAAACGGTCCTCCCTTGCAATCTCTGGCGGCACCTCAAAAACTATTGCTGTTGATGATTTAGTTATTCCTGAAGACGCAGAAAGCGTAGTCTTCGAAGCTAAGGTTGTTGATGAACAAGGAGTTGTTTTAGACACAGTCAAACAAACACAAACTATTAAATCGTCGCAGCGGATTTCAAGTTTAATGTCATCACTGAAACAACTGAGCCCTACCGAAACCTTTGATGTCGAAAAACCTCAAAATGCAGTCGGGAATTTGGGCGGCGTTTCAGTGTCATTGACGCCCAGTTTGGCCTATGGTTTGGATTCAGTTTCAGAATATTTAAAAAACTATCCTTTTAGCTCAATAGAAACTCAAATTTCTACAGCAGTCATTCAATTTGATCAAAAACAATGGAAAACCCTGACCGCACAGCTACCAACCTATTTGGATGCTAATGGCTTAGTTAAGTTTTATCCAAATTCTGAAACTGGAAGTGAAATACTCACTGCGTATGTTCTTTCTATCGCTAAAATGGGCGCGTTAGTATTACCCGATAATGTTAAAAATCCTATGATAGCGGGACTTAAGAAATTTGTTAGCGGAAAACTAGCAAGACAAAATTCAGGAAACCAATCAGCCAACGATTTGTTAGCAAAAAAAGCCTTTGCGTTTGAAACCCTGGCTCGAGTTGACAAAATCGAAGCGGCGCAGATCTCTGAACTTTTTGAATCCCCAACGGCTCAGCTAAGCACTGGCACATTAGTTTCCTTAGTAAATATTTTGGGCATTGTAAAAAACGATGCATTGAACGCAAAAAAACCAGCACTAGTAAAAGCACTTGAGGCGCGAACAACTTTAAACTCGACCCAATTAACTTTAGATAATTCAACCAATGATGGCAATTGGCTGGTTAATTCAAATGATTCAAATACGAGTCGTTGGATTTTGGCAGTTCTAACTAGCGGCGATGTTCGCACGACCTTTGAAAGTAAAATTCCTGATATGGTTCGAGGACTTTTATCTAAAAACAGCCGCGGGTATTGGGATACAACTGCCGCCAATGTGTATGCGACTCTGGCTTTGCGATCTTTTTCATCACAATATGAAAAGACACCGGTAACTGGTCTTACTAATATTAATTCTTCAGGCGTAAGTGATGCGACCAATATGGACTGGAGCAAACAGAAAACAGGAGTATTTAAAATTGGCTGGCTAGCAAATGGTAAAAAGGATTCTATAAAAGTCCATCACCAAGGTGAGGGTTCACCTTGGGCACTTGTTTCGACTCAAGCTGCGTTGAAACTATCTAAACCGTTGATTTCAGGAATTGAAGTTTCAAAAAAACTGAATCCTATAAAACGGAATAGTCCAAATCAATGGTCTGTTGGCGATATCATAGAAGTTGAAATGAAAATAAAGTCAAACGTGCAGGTTAATCAAGTCGCACTTATGGATCCCCTCCCTACTGGCGCGCGAATAATTAATTCTACTTCAGATTTGTATTCTTTTGAGCAAAAAAATTATGAAGCTTATAAAGCATTTTTTGACTATGTACCTAACACTGAATTCAGTGTGAAGTATCAAATGGAATTGAACCATTCCGGCGTATTTAAACTTCCTTCAACTCGGGTGGAAGCTAAATACAACCCAGCTCAATTTGGAGAGATTCCAAACGCAGATTTAATAGTTTTAAGTGGCAAATAGACGGTCGCAGGGCCATTTAAAAAAAGGAAAAATGCTAAAATTCCGAATTTTATTTTTTGCAAGTTTCTTAGGTTTGAGCCTGCTTGGCGTCCACAAGATGAATCGATTTTTCTTGCCGCCCAGCTATATTGAATTTAAATCGCAATTTATTTCATCAGAACGATTGCTTCTTGATCGAAAAGGCAAAGTTTTACATGAACTTCGCTTTAACCATAAAGTTCGCCGTTTTGAATGGATTCCGCTATCTGAGGTGGCTGCTTCACTGAAGAAATCTGTAATTGCCGCAGAAGATAAACGCTTTTATTCGCACTTCGGTGTAGATTGGTTATCGTTTTCATCGGCACTCTACCATCGTATAATGGGCACCCCGCGAGGAGGCGCCAGCACGATTAGCATGCAGCTAACTGAATTTTTTAATTCGTTGAATGGAAAAATAAAAAACAAGAGAAATGGCTGGGACAAAATAGCGCAGATGATTCGTGCTTCTTATTTGGAATCTCAATGGAACAAGGATCAAATACTCGAGGCCTATTTAAATTTGATTCATTTCAAAGGTGAACTTCAAGGTGTATCGGCTTCTTCTTATGGACTCTTTGAAAAGGATCCTATAAGCCTTAATTTAAATGAATCCATTATAATGACGGTACTTATTCGTTCACCTAATTCGACTCCACAAAAAATTATAGACCGTGCTGTTCGATTGTCTGAGGTTTTAGAGGCAAAGGCACTGTATTCCGACTTGGCCAGTTTAGCTAGTCAAGTTAGTAGTGCCCAATATAAAATCAAACCTATCGCGCAAAATGCCTTTCATATAGCCCATCAAGTCCAGCACTTGGGTCTTTTTAAAAATCAAGTGCAAGTCAAAACAACTTTGGATTCGGACATTCAACGCCTGGCTACAGCCGCGCTAAGAAAACAAGTTCTGAGTCTTAAAGATCAAAACATGAATGATGGCGCCGTGGTAGTCCTCGACAATGAAACCGGCGATATCCTGGCGTATGTCGGTAACGTTGGCGCCCAATCGAGCGCCCCGCATGTCGATGGAGCCCGGTCACTTCGTCAAGCGGGCTCTACATTAAAGCCATTTTTGTACGGATCTGCGTTTGAAAAAAAGTTGCTGACCCCCGCGAGTGTCTTAAACGATTCGCCTTTAGATATTTTTATCCAGGGCAGTGGTTCTTATCGACCACAAAACTATGATCGAAATTTTCATAGTTTTGTAACGGTCCGAAATGCTCTAGCGTCGTCTTTAAATATTCCAGCAGTCAAAACTATCGAAATGGTCGGCGTCCCCAGTTTTACAGAAACTTTATCCTCACTTGGAATAACAGATTTAGAGAGACCCGATTTTTATGGCCCTTCACTAGCGCTTGGATCAGCGGATGTAAGACTTGTGCAGTTAACTAATGCCTACAGAACTCTGGCAAACAAAGGCATTTGGTCACCAACCCAATTTGTCAAACCTACCACTTTGCTACCTGGCCATCGGGTATTCACAGATGAAACTGCTTATTTGGTATCAAGCATACTTTCAGACCGTGAAGCACGCAGTACTACGTTTGGTCTTGAAAATATGTTGTCGACCCGTTATTGGACTGCTGTAAAAACAGGAACTAGCAAAGATATGCGCGACAACTGGTGCGTTGGCTATTCAAAAAAATATACTGTAGGAGTTTGGACCGGTAATTTTTCCGGCGAGTCTATGTGGAGTGTTACTGGAATTCAGGGCGCTGCTCCCGTGTGGCTTGAAGTCATGAATTCACTTCACGAAACAGTTCCGAGCGCCCCCCCTGCTTTGCCAGCCAAGGTGATCAGTAAAACTATTCATTTTCCCCAATGGAAAGTTACTAAAAATGAAGTTTTTTTGAAAGGCACCGAACCTACCTCAGCTGACATTCGTTTTGAATCCCAGCCGAGTGCTAAAATCATCTATCCATTAAATGGTTCTTATATGGCTTTGGATCCTGAAATTCCCTCTAAGAATCAGAAAGTCTTTATAAATATTGACAATCCATCTCAGAATATTAAGATCCTAATGAACAACAAAGAAATCGGGACAGCTGAAAAATATTTTCTATGGAAACCAAAAGTAGGAAAACACACTCTAAAACTTATTGACCCCGATAAAAATACGATTGATGAAATTCAATTTGAAATAAAAGGCCTCAAAATTAAGTCTTAATGAACTTATGAGGCACCAAGTTTTCAAAAATCTTGCCTATCCCAAATTGAACCGAAAACTCCTTCAAAAGTAGCTAAATCGTCGATGTTTTGCTCAAGAAATTAGGACTTTTAGCCGATATAATCTATGTGAACAGCCAAAATAAAAAATTAAAATCGATTACTAAAAAGAGCTGGTTTTTGACTCTCTTTCTATTGATCGGTCAGATGGGCTGCACCATAAACACAAAAATAACTGACTTAAATTCTGGATCTGATTCAAGCCCCAGCACGGCCCCAAAAAATATCAATCAACTATCGTTTGATCAAGGCTCAGAAATTTCGATGCTCGCCGGTGATCAAATTAAATTAAGTGTAACGGGCGCACAAGGGGTTCTTAATTATTCCGACAGCGGCAGCGGCTTTTTTTTAAACCTCAATGGCAGCTACGCACCGTCGTTTGGTACAAATGTGGCGACAGATTATGTCCACTACTAAGAATGGAATCACATCAATGGCTCGGTCTCCGAATGGCACTCTTTGGCTGGCTCAGCGATATAATTACGACTGGACTGTTTCTAAGAGTCTCGACAATGGATCGACATTTTCTTTTTCCGATATCGCTCCTCACAATGAGTTTGGATTTAGGAGCTCAGACCCGGCAAAAATTTTAGTTAAAGACGATAATGTTATTTTCGTTCTTGGAAATGATTCTTTGGCATCGTTTACTACTCGCTATCGCGTTCGCAGAACCCTAGATGGCGGCAACACATGGACTACTTCCGATTCCATCGGGGATAATATTGCTTCTAATAGTTTGGCCACTGGAGGCGTCGTAGCTACAAATGGTGCTATTTTAATTTCGGGTACAAAATCAAGCGATAGTGTCACATTCAATTGGTCTATTCGCAAATCTGTCGACAATGGAGCTACTTGGACAACGGTATTTTTTCAATTGGGAACTGCGGGGCAAATGGCCGTGGATCCTGTGACTGGCTATATTTATTCTATTGGGCAAAACGCCAATGTTGCTTCATTAATTAAAAGTACGGACAACGGAAACACTTGGATTAGTGTTGATTCTTTTACTCCAGCCAATGGCTTTGTGTCTTTTGGCGGACTCGATGCGCGCAATGGTACCGTTGTTTATTCAGGCGGAGATTACTTTAATACTCTGACATTAAATTCCTGCAATGCCACAAGTTACTATACAGGATGGACTGAAAATAGAACCTGGTTTACTCGGGTTAGCACAAATAATGGGGCAAGCTGGAATACTAGAGATTATTTGAAAGTCGGCGGTACTGATAGCCAAGGTATGGGCGCCGTCATTACTCAAGGTGGAACAATTGTAGTTTCTGGTGTCTATTTCAGCTACGGAACCTGCCAATCATTGCCCATCCTGCGGTCTTCTTCGGACGGCGGTTTGACCTTTGCTACTATTGATAGTCCATCAGCTCCGGTCGGATATGAATATATGCTTGGATCACTGTTTGTAGATGGAACCAGTAATCTTTTCTATTTTGGATTAAAGACTCATAAAGTAGGATCTGCATTTTTGGCAGAAAACGCTTACAGAAAATCAACCAATGGTGGCGCGACTTGGGCTGAATTAAATCCTCAGCACGACTATCCAACTACATCGAGATCCCGTAGTTTAGGAAAAGATCTAAGCGGAAATTTACTAAATACTTCAGACTTTGGAACCTACATTCAACCAAGGCGCAGCGTGGATGGCGGCCTTGCGTGGAATGATTTGACGGCTCCGACCCCGCCCGGAGGATTCAGCACGCAGACATCCTTTGCATTAATTGAATCGGTTCCAGGAAATTTAGTCTTACTTTCAGCTGGCTACTACACATCTACAGGTAGCAATCATACTCTGATATACAGATCGACTGATAGTGGAATCACTTGGACCGTAACTGACAACTACGCAGGGGGTACGACATTTTCTTATCCATCCTCTATGACAAGTGATCCACAAGGAAACATTTACGTTTCTGGTTTTATTTCCGGCGCTTCTGCGACAATAGGATTTGCGCGCAAATCCAGCGACAACGGAGCCACTTGGAGTACCGTTGACAACTATACCTTTGTCGCTACAAAAAATAGTTCCTACATCGATATCATTTCTGATCATGCGCAGACGCTTTATGCCTTGGCGTCTGCGACTAACGCTTCCAACCAAGTGAAATGCAATATTCGAAAATCTTCGGGTCGAATTGGACTTCTATTTTATCAAAAAGCAGTCTCTACACTTTCCAGCTTATGAAATTGGCTATTGTAAAAGACTCGGTTAATACTCTATTTTACTACAACGATCCTGTGCTCGGAATCGTTTCTGAAACTTGGCGTACTCGAGACGAAATAAACTGGTTCAAAGTGGATTCAGATCTAAGCTGGATAACAGATATAATCGATTGTAAAACCTCTGCTACGGCCGAAGCTAAACTTTGCCAGACCGGATATAAGCTGTCTAATTTTGCATATATCTACACCTGGTTTGTTCGCACCCAAAATCCATTGTAATGGTCCTATCGTCCTATATCTCAATATTTCGAGCGTCTCAATTCGATTCGGAAAAATTAAAAAAACTTAACATTACTGGGTACTTATAGAATCAATAATTTAAGTTTTCCTAGACTTTTGCCGAATAGATATGGAATGCAAAGAACGTATTTTCTTGTTCCATTCTTATTTCTGTTTATCACGGGATGCACTGTTGGCACTCCATCGCTAACGAGCTTAAGTGAATTTAGTGGAATCACTTTTACGGCGGAAAAAAAGCTGACTTTAGCTTACACAATCAACACAAGTCCGACTTGTAAAACAGATTTAGTAGTTACTGGGCAGTGCGATCAGAGATTAAATCAATTGCAATTTTCTGTTGATGGCCAAACGACCTGGACAAATATTACTGGGTACAATTCAACAAGTGATGGCGACTGCTCGGATGGTGAATTTAAACTTTACTTTCCCGATGTCTGCCAGGCCATGGGCGTTGCGGACGGTGCAAATGTCGCCAAAAAAATTCAAATTCATGGCGATAAAAAAATGGCTCAAAACGTAACTCGAGAAGTGTCTATTAATTTCACTACCGACAATCCAGTCCTGACAAAAATTTCTGTTAATTCACCGGCGGCTTTTTTAGAAGGGGGCTCTGTCAATTTTGCCGTTAGCTTAGATGCCCCAGCTTCAAAACCGGTAACGGTTCAATACAATTTAGTGTTGGGTTCCGCCATTTCTGCGGACCTAACTAGTTTGCCTTCTGGTACACTTACGTTTGCCGTTGGAGAAACTGTAAAGTCTATTGCCGTTTCAACTGTTGATAATTCAGTAGTCTGCGAGCCTACAAAAACATTTTTTCTAGATCTATCGAATCCATCAGCGAATTCAGAGATCTTAACTAATCATGGTGCCACTTCGTTTGATGACCCGGACAGACCTGTATTGAATGTGGTTGATAATAATGGTTCAGGGCTTGGCCAGGGCAGTGCTACCGAGGGCAGTCTTGGAAATATGCGTGTGTCATTATCAGCACTTTGCCCTACCCATGATGTTACATTTTACTGGGCAACTTTCGATGGAACGGCGACATTGGCTGATCTTGACTACACACGAGTGACTTCGACTTTAGCGACCATTTCAATGGGTACAAGCTCTGTTTTACTTCCAGTGCATACAACAGCTGATTCTACGAACGAACCGGATGAATACCTAACCGTCGGCATTGAGTCACCGACGGAGGCGACTATTGGAATAAATACTGGGACTTTCTATATTATGAATGATGATTCACTGCCAAACTTAAGTATCAATACGCCAGCCTCCGTTCTTGAAGGTTCGGCGCTGACTTTCAATGTATCGTTGTCTGCGATGTCATCTAGTACGGTTACCGTAAACTACACAATCGCACACGTGACAACTAACGACGCCGACTTCCAAACCCCTCCTAGCGGCGGAACTTTAACCTTCATAGCTGGCCAAACATTAAAAACAATTACCTACAATACTTTTGATGATGCTATTTATGAACCAGATCAGACATTTACTGTAACTTTGAGTAGCCCAGTCAATGCCGGAATTTCAACCTCTATTGGTACCGGAACAATTACAAGCGATGAAGCCATGCCTACTATCAGTTTGTCAGCAGGTCCTTCTGTGACAGAAGGGTCAAACGCAGTCTTTACAATAAATATGAATCGACAAAGTGATGTCCCGATTAATTTTGACTATGCCACTAGTTCAATAACTGCGGTTTCACCTGGTGATTTCACAAGCACGTCGGGCACAGCCACGATTTTGGCGTTGGCTACCTCAAAAACAATCACCGTTGCAACTATAGATGATTCAATCGATGAACCAGATGAAACCTTTTCGCTTTCAATTTCAAATCCTGTTAACGCGTTCATTGGAACTAGTTCATCGGTTGCTACTTTGCAAGACAATGATCCCACGCCTTCCTTTTCAATAGCCAGCAATGGAGTGGTCACTGAAGGCTCGCCGTCTTTGTTTACCATCACATTGTCAGCGCCTTCTCAACAAAAATTTACGGTTGATTATTCGACGACTTCAGGAACCGCAACTGCTGGTTCTGATTTCAACTCTGCGTCCTCAGTGACTGTGACATTTAATCCTGGCGATACCACAAAAGTAATAAGTATCACTACAATTGATGATGTCGCAATAGAAGGCGATGAAACATTTACTGTGACACTTTCAAATCCTTTAAATACAACATTGTCCGGAGGATCTGGTGTACCTGCTTTAACCACTTCGTCCGCTGTAGGCACTATAAATGATAATGATTCTTTGGCTGCACCGACCTCGATTTCCCTATTAACTGTCACTAATTTTCCGTCTGTAATTGAATCCCCAAAATATAGGATAGATGGCGCTGTCCAGGGCGAAACAGTTAGAATCATGTTAGGAAACTGTTCTGGCACAGTTGTAGCGAGCGGCAATGTTAGTTTTGGAAATACATTTGCCGACTTGTCAGTCGCACCTTTTTCTTCAGACGGTACCTACAATTTATTCGCACACAGAGATAACGGCACATCGATTTCGCCATGCATAGCAGCCCCCGTTTATTCTTTTAAAAGATTATTAGTTGAACCCGTCTATATCAGTGCGCAAAACTGGAATG
Source organism: Pseudobdellovibrionaceae bacterium (assembly GCA_043757515.1). Lineage (GTDB taxonomy): Bacteria > Bdellovibrionota > Bdellovibrionia > Bdellovibrionales > Bdellovibrionaceae > UBA2316. The sequence continues at coordinate 29,359 of JAYVPD010000178.1, read as the reverse complement.
ACTATTTTCCCTATGCTTTGTCACTGAATGATATTTTTCATCAAGTGGATTCTCCCTGTGCCGGCACCGAAACTGGCTATTTAGAACAACTTGGTGGCTGCGCCCATGGCGGTGAAAAAAGAAAAGTGGTAATTTTTGGACAGACTTCCTGCGCAGGCCTTACCATAACAGAATCACTGGGCGTTTTTGATTGGAAATGCATGATTGATTCGACGACAAACTTGGCAACATTTTATTCGGTGGGTTTAAAATCGGGAAAAGGCCTTAGAGATTTAATTGATAGCTCACCGGCTTGGAAATCCAATTCCGTTCAAATTAACCAATCGTCGACGATTATATCCAGCACAATAAGTGCTCCTTGGTGGACGAACCTCATACTAAGTATTTCAGCTACCCCTGGCCTCGATAATAGCGCGACTTCCATCGTAAAACTTTTAAGCACTCCTGGAACAATTTACGTTGCTACCGCAGATATTACTACTTACGGCTATAACATTACTGCCAGCAATATCGCGGTTGTAAATCTTGGATTTACTAAATTTAAAAAATATGAACCATCCAACACGAACAATTGTGATACTTCAGGATTATTTTTCGGAGTTACCATAGATACAATGTTCTGCAGCAGCAGTCAAAAATTCAATTGGCTAGAGGTGAATATCGATGGGGTATCGGGTACAGCCAATCCAGTATCCTACGGATTGTTTCTGTCGGGCTGGAGCTATTCACGAATTAACAACGTGACTGTGTCGCCAGTTGCCATAAATATAAACGCAGCGGCAGTGACCTTAAAGAGCAGTTCGAAAAACTTGGTTACAGGCTTAACAATCCATACAGCCGCTTCGGGTTTAGAGCTAAATGCGTCGACATCAAACACGATTCGAAACCTTGGAGTGAGTAATGCAAAAGGAGCTTTTGATGGGACTACGTCTATCAATTTAAATAGTAACTCAAATTTAAATCATTTTTATGATGTTCGAGTTTCCAATCCTGGGAGCCCAAGCAACAGCACGTCAGCGATTTTGCTTTCATTAAGCAGCTACAATGTTTTCAATCGAGTGACCGAATTCAATCTGATTGGCAATACGAGTAGCTCAAAATTAACAGAAGGATTGCAGTTGGCTGCTGGTTCCACGAATAATATATTCACTCAACTTCTAGTTTCCTTTGGAACTGACAGCGGAATTTTATTAACCGGAAACGGAGTTTCCAATAATATTTTCTCTCAAGTAACTTTACTAAATAACTATTGGAATGCTATTTATTTTGGCGCTGGCGATTACAACAACAATGGTTTTATTTCTCTAGTAGGCGCCAATCAAACAAAGGCAATTGAATCGGACACTGGTGCTACATCGTCAACAACTACAAATATACTTCGCGACGCATATTTAACAAATAGCTCAAATTATGCCGTAGATGTTTCCCAAAACGGACTTTTAAGTCTTTCCGGTTTTATGTATCATGGAACTGAATCCGCATGTGCTGGCGGTGGCGGAGACTCTTCCACGATTTGCTTGAATCTAAATTCCCGCAGTGGTGCCGATCTTTCTTCTGCTTTTTTTGGTCGAGTTGTTAGCGATGACACAAAAAATCCTGATGACGGTGGTGCGGGATTTTTTTCTGGGACCTACACAAGTCTATCAGCCAGCGGCGCCTTGGATTTTGATTTTATGACCCGTGGTTGGGGCACAAGCGCTGGCTATAGCTTTCCGAATTCGGCACTCCGCAATTCTACTCTTTCAAATTTGGGGATTTGGGATTTTAGACCGCTATCTGGTGCTGGGATATACAATCGAAGCTATTCTGGAAGTTCTGCCAATGGATCGACTCCTGTAGATGGGTCTACCTGTGGTGTCAACACTGTGCTCATGAATGACTTCATTGTTGTAGGAGGAGTTACATTTTTACGAAATGCGATCGAGATTGACGGGGATGGCGTCGGCAATGACAATGGTGTGTGCGAATCCAACGAGGACTGTGTTTACGCTCCTAATATTGGCGCATACCAAGGCAGTGGCGGAATCACCGCTGGATATTGCATACCGGCAGGCAGTGCCGGACTTTCAAACATTAGAATTTTCAAATACAATACAAACTAAAAACCGGTAGAGAAAAATTAAAAACCCCATTCCGCGTACAAATTTAAAAACGTCCCAATCATAGTCACTGAATTTGTATCCCCGGCACTGGCAAAATTTAAATCAGTCCCGCCCGCATAGGGTTTAGCTTGATAAGTGGCATTGTCGACTCGGTAGGCAACCCCTGCAAAACCAGTTAGATTTTGCCGCATTTTATAAGATCCTAAAACTCCTAGCTGATAAGATGATGTTGGAATAATATTTTTCCCGTTCGGAGTCGCTAGTTTTAAAACCGCTAAATTTACTTGCGCATTGACCTGCATACCATATTTATAATTGAAAGACGTCCAAAATTGGACTCCCAAAAGAGGTCCAAACTGCTGAATATTTTTGACCGTTACAACGTCCGCATCAAAAGCTGTGGCTTCGGGCGTTTCACGAGCATACAGTCCCAAAAACAATCTAATCTGCGAGGCGACACCTAAATAGCGGCGCCAAACGGCTTGCGCTTCGGCCGAGGCAAAAGTGTAGTTTTTATTTTTTAGATTTAACCCCCCTAAATCGACAATACCTATAAAACCCCAGCGACTTTTTGGCATATAGCCATAACCCAATCGGCCCGTTCCGCCGACAACATTGTACACGAGCCGATTGCCCGACTCTTTGTTATCACCTAGATAACTCAGTGAGGAAATTAAATAGCTTGCGATCAGATAGTTATTTTTATCTAACTCCATCGCTTTACGTAAACGTGCAATCTCCATGGTTTTCGATGATCGTTCACCGCTAGACAGATTAAAATCAACTACAGCAATATCCGAAGGGGGACGCAATGTTCCGCTTGCAATGACCTTAAGCCGATACGCGCCGCCTTTATACTTTGGATTTATGTCCAAAGTCGTTTTGTCAAAATCAGCACTTTTTTCTAAAATATCCCATTTCCCTTCGCCATTTCGCTTTTGAAGAGAATAGGAAAATTTTTCGGTGCCTACGGGTTTTGCCCAATTTAGCTTACTTACATATTCTGACTCGGGTTTTTCTAATTCAGGAGTAGCGATTTTTTTCCCAAGTAAGGTATATACAAATTGAGTTTTAACCGGGTCACCCGCTTGCTTTTGAATATCAATCGAATACACCTGCCAACGATATTTTTTTCCTACAGCCAAAGTAGCCGTAGTTTTTGGTTCTGGCACTTCGACCCTCACAACGCTAGCCTGGCCAGCTCCTTCCGGAAAAACTTCCAACACGTAAGCCGTGGCCCCTTTAACTGATTTCCATTCAAATTCGACGCTGGTCTGTTCAATTTCTTCAGTTTTAAATTCAGCGCCATTGCCAGGTTTTAGCAAAACCGGTGGCGGCACCGTTACCAAAAACGGAATCATTTCCCCCCATAAACCAGGTACTCCGCGTGAATCAATCCCGCGAATTCTAAATTGATATTTTCCAGGATTTAAATTGGAGGCCCATTGGGTCGTTTTAACTTTGTACAATCCTAAAGGAACAAAACCTTGCTCGCCCAAACCATAGACATCGATTTCATAACCAAAACTTCCCTGAACGGGTTCCCATTCAATAGTGAGCTCTTTAGAATCTTCATAATTTTGGGCATACACTTTGGGTGCATTAAAAACACAAATCAACGATAACAAAAGTGTCCAAATTGGCAAACGGCTACTCACATTCTATTTTTATTTTATGCACTGAAATACACAAGCATTTTCCCTGCCATATGGACCCAAAGGTCGGGCTTGATTTTAAGCTAAGCATTCTTGCCGACTCTCAGCAGATTCAAAAAAAGGTTAAGAAAAAATGGGGCCCATGTTAGCCTGAGTTCAAAGTAAAATCCTAGGACTGCGGCTTGAAATCAAAGGATGAAATATGGAATACCTTCACGGGTTTGACAAAAAAGAACAACAACGCTTAGTTCACCAGGCAAAATTTCTAGAATCCTTTGTTTACGAAGGCGTAAATTTTAAAAACTGCCGGCGTCTTTTGGAAGTGGGCTGCGGAGTTGGCGCCCAATCGCAAATTTTATTGAAACGTTTTCCAAAGTTAGCTATCACTGGAATTGATTTTTCTTCTGAACAGCTCAAATCAGCTGCCAACAATTTGAAATCTAAAATCAAACAAGGCCGTATCGAATTGTTTCAACAAGATGCCCAGCAATTGAATCTAGATTTTAAAAAATACGACGCCGCTTTTTTATGTTGGTTTCTAGAACACGTCCCCGACCCATTGAAGGTTTTAAAACAAGTCCATAAACATGTTAAACCAGGCGCCCAAATCGTGCTCACAGAGGTTTTCAATCAGTCTCTTTTTATGGAACCGTATTCGCCGTCTTATATTAAATATTGGTTTGAATTCAACGACTTGCAATGGTTAATGAAAGGACATCCTTTTGTTGGGGTCCGTCTTGGGGGTCTACTTAAAGAGGCTGGTTTTAAATCGATAAAAGTTGAATTCAGACCGCTGCATTTTGATTCCAGGGAGCCCAAACAACGAACTGAATTTATAGATTATTTTTTTGATATCTTGCTAAGCGCAGAACCCAAAATGCTAGAAAGCAAAAAAGTAGATGCAGATTTGATTTCCAAAATGCGGGCCGAAGTAGAACTCGCAAAAAAGTCGAAAGACTCGGTGTTCTTTTATAGTTTTGCTCGTGCAACGGCCATTAAGTAATTTAACCAGATTGGATTTTTGTGTTACTCAAAATCGCCCTTATTTTATTTTTGTCGCTATCAAGCCAAGCCGCCGAACTCTTAACCAACTGCGCCCATTTTAGCGACGCACCTAAGTGGCTTAGTTCGTCACGGGTGAATCGAATTGCAGAAAGTGTGACTCGAATAATGGAATGGGACATCCGGCGAGTCGAGGTGGTCTGGTATCAAAATCAACGGGATTTTGAAGCCGCCCATTCCTTGGGTCCCTTGCCGATGGCTGTAACCCAAAGAACCCAAAATCGAATTCTACTGGGGCCAAAAGTGATCGACAGTCTATTTGATCGTGTATTTGGACACGAGCTGGTGCATGTAACATCCGAGCAAAAATACAAGGATGCTATTCCCAAATGGCTTGAAGAAGGCGTTGCTAACTATGTGGCCCAGTTTAGTAAAATTGATTACGTTAAATTATACAAGCGACCATTGCCCAATGATGTTACTAAAATGACCCATATGATGTCGGGCACCCAGGACGACGTGATCAATAATTACGCCCTCTCACAAGCTCTAACGGAAATGATCGCCAGTCATTGCGATTTTAGAAATCTTTTACGGCTAAGTGTCCAGAGAAAGATGGAAGATTATTTGGAAAATATCTGTCACATTCCGGACATAAATATAGCTTTTAAAAAATGGGTCAAAGACCAAGCTGCAAAAAAAACTACCCGAAAAAAATAGTGATTTTAGTATCACGATTTAGTATCACGATTTAGTATCACGGTTTGGTAATGTTACTCGAATTTTTTAGCGCTACAGAATTTAAACTTCCCAAAATGGGGTATTGGCAATCGATAGTGGCCAGTTTTCCTATATTATCAATTTTAACTTGAACATGCTTTACCGGGGGATCCAAACTTTTATCAAGAGTTTCGCCAATAACATACCTTGAATTCGCATTTGAAAATGACAATTGATTTTTTTCTCCGATTGCCCAAGTTTCATTTAGATATTTAAACTCCCCCGAATATTCCAATTCAACGTTGGAACTTTGCCCAAAGCGATAGACTAGCTTAGAAGCTTTCCCCGCACGCGATTTGATACAAAGGGAGAACATTCGTTTTAGTCCTGTTTGGCAAGCTAGGACTTGAGTTTCCGTTTTCTGACAAAGAGTATCCAAACCTTTAACAAGTTTTACGCAGGAAATATCATCACCATATTCACAGGCTCTTTTTCTATAGAAAAGTGCAGTCGATTTAGATTTCGGGATTCCCGCGCGGCCTTCCTCGTGAAAACTGTCCAGATGCCGACAGGATTCGGCTACTTTATCTGAGCATCCTTTTTCAAGATTGGGCAGGGCTGCTACATCGTTTTTTTCAACGCCCTTTCCTTGAGCCAACAAAGCGCCCAAGTTGCCGCAACCTAAGGCGTCTCCGGCCTGGCAGGCTTTGCTGTAATATTGTGCGGCCTGTTTAGGATTGGCTTCGCTGCCTTTACCTTCTTCAATCATGTAGCCTAAATTACTGCAAGAAGGCCCATCATCACCGTCACAGGCACGTTGAAGCAATTCATAGGCTTTACTATAGTTTACACTACCCGCACCTCCAGAAAGATACAGGGAACCTAAACTCCCGCAGCCTCTTGCCAGCCCCTGGTTGCAAGCAAGCGAAAAAAGATCCAATGCCTGGGGCAAATCTCGGGCTACACCTTTTCCATCTAAATAGTAGTAACCTAAATCATGACAACTCATGAAATCATTGAGGCGGCAGCCTTTTGTCATAAGTTCGACGACTTTACTGTCGTCATTTTTCAGCAAAATCCCTCTTGATGTAATAATCGCTACTCGAAAGCACGCTTGGGCAAAGTCGAGCTGACAGGATTTCTGCAAATAGACTACAGCTCGGACTTCGTCAGCTTTGACGCCTTGGCCTTTAATAAGCATATTTGCTAGATTGTTGCAGCCAACACCATCTTTTAAGTCGCAGGCTTTTACATAATACTGATACGCTTTTTCCAAATCTAACTGGTTCGGCAATTTTGGATCTTCAAACTGAAAGGCGTAATTAGAACAGGCTCTAGCCAAATTATGCTTGTCACAAAGAATTTGAAACTGCTCGATGGCTTCGCGAGGACTCGAATTTAACTTTAAAAAACTCTGGTCATGGCAGCTTGCCACATCTACTTCGGTCATTTTGCTTTTCAAGCAAGGATCTGTGCTTTCTTTTTTGATAGTAGAACAGGCACTAGACAAAATCACAACACAAAGGAATAAAATTAATCTTAGCAAGCTGGCCCCCATATAAATAGAAAAAGAGGCTGCTGCCTCTTTTTCATTCTGATCCTAACTAAATTGCATTTAGTTCAAAATAGAAACTTTTTGATGCTCAGATTCAGCTGTTGCATTGATTTGATTCGTCGTTACTTTTGTAGTGAACCAAATTTCGTAAACTCCGTTTGGTATTGAAGTCGTCTTCCAGCCTGTTTTCATATCGTCAACAACAGTCGAAGTTGATCTTACAGTTTCTTTGCCCGCTTGATTTTTGTAATGAAATTCTAGCATATTCAAAGGGACAGAACTTGATTTAGCAACTATTTCCAAAACGATTCGGCCACTAATTGGTTTGGTTAAATCGGTAGCGCTTGAAAATGAAACAGAAACCTGCGGCATTGAATTTACAACATAGAAGTACTGATAAGTAGAATGCGCAACCACTCGATCCGCTGAATCTAGGGCTTCAGCCATAACTTGATATTTGCCGTCAGCCCAGGACGTAGTAGCTGCTTTTATTTGAGTCGCTTTGATATCTGACGTTATGGTGGCTTCTACCGAAGAATCTTGCTTGATCACTGTATAACGCACATGGGATGCAGACGCCACATTGGATGAAGATTTAAGTTCAACATCGCCGGTAAGATAATCGCGATCGCGAGGCGAATCCACACTGATAATTGAATTCATGGCAGGGACTTCAAAACTCCAGTTTTGAGTGCTTATGCCTGAGGTGTCTTTATAATCTACGTAGGCAAAGCCTTTATCTCCCCAATCGGTGCTCCAGCTGTTACGAATGATCCAAGCCTTCTTGTCATCATCATATCCAATAATTGAGATCGCGTGTCCACCTAGCTTTTCGCCAGTTGTGTGTTTGTAAACTCCGGACCCGTAGGTCATAAAATCAGCATAGACAGTCATAGAAGCCATCAAGGGACCTTTTAGTAGAGCTTTTTTCACACCATTAAACCAAAATGTAGGTTTCTTATAATCAGCAATCTTTAAGGTTCGAGTTGCTGAATTTGAACATTGCTGATTACAAGCCACATCAAGGCCGGTTACTCCGGAAGAATAAGGCATGCACGCTTGGTCTACTATGCCCGTTTTCTTTAAAAACTGCGCGGCAGCCTCAGGATACCAACCACGGTCACACATACCACCGCCGCAAGAAAACAACTGCTGTGGGCTGACCAGCACATTTAAAGAAGGCATTAAAGCAGAAATATTAATTTGAGTTTCTAAAGTTCCTGCCGCCGCAAACGCCACGCAGCTGCCGCAAGCCCCTTGATGAAGAATCGGAGACACCCAGTTTTTTCCATCTTTATCACGCCAATCAACCGATCTTGGCATGGCCGGTCCCCACTGAACCGTTGCTTCATCAGAAAAAAACTCAATATCCGTATCGATGGTTGGTGCGCCCATCATGGCTTTTGCTTCAGACAAAGAAAGACGATTCACCCAAGAATCTTTTGCCGTCCATCGTTGCTTTTGCTTTTTTAAAGTTTGATTTAGTGAATTGACATCAACTATGGCTGCATTGCCAACAAGTCCAGCAAGCAATATGCTAACTAGGCCCAATTTAGAGAGAATCATCCGTGACTCCTTATTTAATCGTATTTGTTTTGTTCTAATATGGTCGATTTTTCCTAGATAGCCGTCTATGACTTAAAAAAATAATAGACTTTGGACAGCAGGACAAAAGATGGGAACCCAGCCAGAGGGGCTGCAAAAGGCGATCTATCCAAATTTATTTTTATGGCTTCAAAAAGGTCTAACCTGTTTTAGCCAAAACGCCGCACGCGATTGAAAACCGACGTTTAATGAGACAGTCCCTATAAAACCTACATCCACAAAGATCCCCTCTTTTTTGAGTTTTAGATTTATGCTAGAAGGATCCAGCCTAGGGTCTTCATGACCAGGAGGGTTTTATGAAAAAAGCACTTATTTTATTTTCAATTCTTGCCGTTGTAATGATTTTTTCAGTTGAAGTGGCGCTTGCCGAAATCCCAAACAGCTTGGGTTCTAAAAAATCTGGGCGAACTTTGGATCTAAGCCCAACAAAAAAATCTATGAACGTCGCGAGCAAATCAAAAATTCGAGATGATGGGTACGAGCGCATTGATATGTCCCAGTTTAAGGAATTTGAGATTTCGTCACAGAAATCGGCCGTAAAGTCTATTTGCACAAGCAAAAGTGGAGTTAAATACAAACAAAATCAAAGTGGTTTTGAGAATTGCCTAAGGCAGGCAGAGTTAGAAAAATCATCCCAGCACAGTCCTTCAGATCCAAATTCAACGTCCGTAGGAGTTGAATACGGTGAGGACAACTAAATTTAAATGATTAAAAAACCTCGAGCGAATGCCCGAGGTTCATAGACTGATTACCTGGTCTCGATTTTTATTTCACTTGGAACCGGAAATCCCCGAGCTCGCAAAAGAGCGTCTACCTTAGGATCACGACCTCGAAACAGTCGATAGCCATCAGCGGGATCCATCGTATTTCCAACAGAGAAAACATAATTTATTAACTTTTTAGCCGTTGTCTTATCATACGGGTTTCCCGCCTCAACAAATGCTTCGTAACAATCATGATCCAATACTTGTGACCAAAGATAGCTGTAATAGCCAGCTGCATATTCTTCGCCTGAAAACAAATGTCCAAATGCTGGAAGTCTATGGCGCATAACGATTTCCGATGGCATTCCCAATTCATTTAAAGAAGATTTTTCAAATTTAGCAGGGTCAATATTTTCTTCGGTCGATAAATGTAACTTCATATCCACAATTGCCGATGCTAAAAATTCAACAGTTGTAAAACCGCTATTGAATGTTTTCGCTTTTTCGATTTTTGCGATTAGATCTTTAGGCAACGGTTCGCCTTTTACATTTGTTAAAAGTTTCAATACATCGGGGGTTTCAAGATAATTTTCCATAACTTGAGACGGAAATTCTACGTAATCTGTTGGAACATTGGTTCCAGACAAAGACGGATAGGTCACATTTGAATTTAAACCATGCAAGGCATGTCCAAATTCATGAAACATGGTGGAAGCATCATCCCAAGACAACAACACAGGTTCGCCTGGTTTGCCTTTAATAAAATTAGAGTTGTTCGAAACGATTGTCGTCATAGGCTTTTTATCGATGCGACTTTGTTCACGATACGCGCTCATCCATGCACCTGAATTTTTTCCCGGTCGTGCGTACGGATCGAAATACCAAAGACCAACCATTTTTCCAGCTTTGGTGACTTTATAAACGGTCACATCTGGATGAAAAACTGGGACACCTTTTAGTTTTTCAAATTTAAAACCAAATAGTTTTCCAGCTGTGTAGAATAGTCCTTTTTGGATATTGGTTAATTGCAAATACGGCTTTACAGCGTTTAAATCTAAATCGTATTTAGCTTTACGAACTTTTTCTGCGTAAAAGCGATAGTCCCAAGGCTGGATTTTAAATCCCGCTTTTTCCTGATCAACAATTGCCTGCATATCAGCGACTTCGACTTTTACCGCTGCCACAGCTGGCTTCCACACTTGCATCATCAATTCCATCGCCTGCTTTGGATCTTTGGCCATTTTATCTGCCAAGTTCCAATTGGCATACGTCGCATATCCCAAGATACGAGAACGCTCGCCCCGTAATTTCAAAACTTCGGGAATCACTTTGTTATTATTATTTACATTATCGTTGTCACCGCGAGAGGTCCACATTTTAAATGCTTTTTCACGAAGGTCGCGATTTGAAGCGTATGTTAAAAATGGCTCAATGCTCGATCGCATATTGGTCAAAACCCATTTGCCTGGTTTTTTTTGAGTGACCGCTTCTTGAGCCGCCGCTTCGACCAAAGGTGGCGGCAAACCCGCTAAGTCAGCTTCTTTTTCTAAAGTCATAGTGATATTGGCTTCGTCAGCCAATTGATTTTGACTAAACTGAGTCGCCAAAGCTGCTAGTCGCTGATTGATTTCCCCAACTCGTGCTTTTTGTTTATCGTCTAGTTTTGCCCCTTTTAAAATAAATCGATTGTAGCGCAGCCAAACAAGTCGTTGCTGTTCAGCCGTCAATTTTGCTTTTTCAGGAGAGTTATAAACGGTTTCAATTCGTTTAAATAATTTTGAGTTCTGAATCACTTCATCATCAAAGGCCGCAAGTTTCGGAGACATTACTTTTTCAACATCTTGAAATTCAGCTGTATTTAAATTGCCGCTCCAAACACTGTACATCGTCATCACACGTTCTAAATTACGAGACGCCATTTCTAACTGAAGAATTGTATTTTCAAACGTAGGGTCCGCAGGGTTATTCACTATTTTTTCAATTTCCTTGCGAGATTGTGCCATTCCAGATTCTAGGGCCGGCTGAAAATCACGAATTTGAACTTTATCAAACGGAGGCACGCCGCCGTGAGGTCCATTCCACCAATTTACAAGTAATGGGTTTGTCGCCATTTCTGTCAAAACTGCACTTGGCATTTTGGCTTTTTTTGTTGTCGCTTTTTCAGCAGACAATCCGACAGTAGATAAAACCATCATCAAATAAACAATAAATTTACGTTTTAGATTGGGCATTTATTTCTCCATTTTTCCTATTTATAGCAAGGGCCCATCCCAGATTACAACTACTTTAAATGCAGCTTCGCTCTATAACATTGACTGTAAATGGATCTCGGCTACTCTTGAATTCAATGAAAAAACAGCCTCGCGTTATTTCTCTGGTGCCCTCTTGGACCGAAATGCTTATTTCTTTGGATATTCCAATTGTGGGTCGCACCCGGTTTTGCACTGAGCCCCAGGCCCTGGTTCAGAACATCCCAAGTATCGGCGGAACAAAAGATTGGGATTTTTCAGCCCTTGAATCCTTAAATCCTACCCTTTTGATTCTGGATAAAGAAGAAAACCCCAAGTTTATGAGCGAAGGTCATTCCATTCCCTTTGTTGCCACCCATGTTCAAGATTTGGAAAGCTGTGCTGTTGGTATAAAGCAAATTAGCCAGGCACTAGAAGACTCAGTAGATTACAAAACCATTGAGAAATTAGATCAGCTGGCAGATCGATGGAATCAACTCGCTATGTCGTCCACTCCAACCACTCTACTTGGGCCACAATTCTGGACCAGTTTCCGTGGCGTCATCAAGTGGATTCAGATGCCAACCCGGCCGATTGAACACGTCTACTATGTTATTTGGAAAAACCCATGGATGGTCGCTTCATCAAACACGTTTATTGGAGCTCTGTTTTCAAAAATCGGGGTTTCATTGATGCCTCAGAAAACGTCGCCGCTCAATCGGTATCCAGAGATAGTTTTAGATCGCTTAGATAAAGAATCCACTTTACTATTTTTTTCTAGCGAGCCGTATCCCTTTGATAAAAAGATTTTAGAATTGGAAAAACTCGGTTTTGCATCCGCTGTTGTAGATGGTCAGTCCTTTAGTTGGTTTGGACTGCGCTCGCTTTTATTTCTAGAATCCTACTTTAAAAAGTCAATTTGATCCCAGATCAATGAATTTTGTTCGGCTTAGTAATTGCAATTTTCTTCCCTGTTAACGATTTAATCGACTTCGGTGTCATTTAGACATCACTTCGATACAAAAAACTAAGATCATTCCGGGGGGAATCATGAAACGTTTAGCAACCGCCACGACTCTTTCACTTTTTCTATTTAGCCAAATCAGTTGGTCACAAGTGAGGCCACCAAATAACGAGCGATCTCCTCGCGAACTACCACCGTCGGAAGGCAGAGTTCGACCGCTGCCCGGTGGCATTGTAAAACCCGATGAACCTAATCCGGGTCCAGTTAAACCGATTGAACCCACCGAGCCGACAGCGCCTGTCGTTCCAAATCCCGTCACACCGACCCCGGTTGTTCCCACTCTACCAGCAAAAAAAGCTCTTGATCGACGTCAGCTAGAACAAATTGTACGAAGTGCTGTGAACGACTACACTCGACAAATTTTAGATATCGTGGGCGAAGCCTACCAAGTTCGATACAATGTTCGTGAAGGCATGCTTCGCGGCGCTAGTCGTATAGGAAATTATGAAAATGAAGCGGTACTTTTAAATACCTCCGAGTATCAAAACGCTATAAATCAAGGACGCGGTGAAGGCAAAGACCAAGGAGCTTCGGCTGGTCGACAATCAGCCAACACTCAATCATTCAACGTCGCAAGCTCTGAAATTAATGCAGCGATTGATCGCACACTAAATACCGGTGCCGCAATTCAGTTTAAACAATCCGCTCAAATGGCTTCGTTTTCTGGCTCGACGTCGTCGTTGTCTTACCCTCGCGGAATTGAAGCTCGCTGGAGCGACAATGAATCCTCAAAAGTTTCCCAAATTCGGCGTTTGTTGCGACAAGATCCTCCGAATCGTTATTTAAATGGACTATTTGATCTTTCCTCGATTTACCGTTCTCACGATACGCAAATACCAAATGATTTTCGTCGATCGAACGCCTTTAGTTCATGGATGGATAATGATTTAAATGCCTACTCCTCATCTGGATCAGACGCGCGTCGATTTTATCAAGAAATAACCAATGCTTCGTTATTTGAACAAGCGGCGCAAAATGCAGATTTATTTCGTGAAGCATTTGAAAATTCTTTTGACCGTTCTTTTGATCGCGAATGGGACAGAAAAGTAACCTCTGCACACTATGGCGCGCTTAATCTTGGAGAATCACTTTACCTAAATGAATCGTCTGCCTATGCTACGGATCGCGGGTACTACAAAGGCTACAACGACGTATTTACCGATGCGTCCATAACAGCGTTTTCTAAAAGTTACCTAGATTTATATAAAAGTAATTTTAGTTCCATTGAAAACAAAGTCAGAACGTCAACTGGCGTTTCAGAAATTCAAGCTACCGTCGTAAATGAAGAGGGCAAAGCCGAAGTTACCTACGGTGACACGTTTAATGTAGTTGTAAGTCGCATTGCTAATCGTGGTATGGTAGCCGCCGACGTGTCTGTGGAAATACCGGCACAAGCGCAAATCACATCATTTCCTAATCCGCGACAAATTCGCGTGAACGGGTTGACTCGCAATACAGCGACCCAGACGTTTCAACGTTTGGGATGGATTTCAGCTATTACGGCCCCTGATCAGAACATCACTATAGCGGCCCGTATCGATAACCAAACGGTGAATTTTGTGGCTCGTGCTACTTACGAAGAAATGCTTCGCACGGCGATTCGGACGCCTCGAGCTGATTTATCTGCCTATTTAATGACGATGGCTCTTAAATTTATGAAAGCTCAATATGATGATCTTAGTGGTTTCAGGGATCAGTACGCTAAACGCGATCCTTCGATGTTACTTGTGCGAATGAGAAAACTTTTTGATAGCCTAAACGATGCTGAAAAAACGCAGCTCCGTCTTAATAGCCAAATTATTCGCAATGTTTTCGGCGGTAAACCACCTCGATTTTTAAATCCAAAACGTGATGAATGGGACGCGAGTCAAGCTATGATGACCGAGATGGGCCTTACTGGTGTGGTTCCAGAACTTGTTGTGAATTCACCTAGCAACAACTACAACAATTAGGTAATTTTCAAAATGTAAATTTTACCAGCGGCTTCAGATGAAGCCGCTTTTTTTTGCCCAATCCAAAAATTAAATCGTGCACGCAATTTGCTATTCATTCGAACACTGAACTTTGCGTCTCTGGCATCCAGTCTTAAAAACAATTTGTTTCGAGTTGGGCATTGAATAGGCGTTTTTCAGCACTCAAATTTCGTCATTGTCAAAAATGGCGACGGAGGCATTTTGAATTTAGCTAAACTTTGTTTATCGCCTATTTTTTTAGTTTTATTTTTTAACTCGGGTTTTTCCAAAGCGGCCGCTGTTTTTACAGGTAAAATCCCGGTGAATCAAAACTACACAGATGAAGGCATGACCGTGCTTTCAACTTTGCGTGAACCCGGCCAACACTTAAGCTATGAGGTAAGTCCCGGAGCCGGCCATGTCAGCATAAATTCCCATGACGTAGGCCATGGCCATTCAACAGATGTCCTCGAAATCACAGGCCTTACCGCTGGGCAGCCCTATGAGTTACTTATTAAAAATTCTAGCGGAGTCGTTGTTGATTCGAGAAAATTTCAATCGTTGAATGAAAAGCTTGAAAATGCGACGACCGCGGTTTGTTCCTGCACGCGGCTAGGAATCTTAAGTCCTGACGACAAGGATCTTCCCATATGGGATCAATTAAACGGACTAAAACCAAATGCAATTCTATTTATTGGTGATATCGTTTATGGGGACAACGCTTGGCAAGCAGTTGTCCATTTCCTTACAAAAAAACCGCCGACGTTAGAGCAAATTAAACAACGCTTTATTGATTCCTGGAAAGGCGAACGCTTGTATCGCCAAGAAAACTTAATTCCTTTGTTTTCAGTTTGGGATGATCATGATTTTGGTTACGATGCGTCTGATAAAACTAATCCGTATAAGGGTCCTATGATGAAGCTTTTCCACAGTTATTATCCGGTTCCAAAAAAAGAACACAATGTAGAATTTGGCCCTGGTGTTTCGTATAGTTTTAGACTTTTCGGTAAAAAAATAGTGATGCTCGACAATCGCACTTTTTCTGATATGAAAAATGGAATCTTACTTGGTGCCGAGCAAGTTCGCTGGTTAGAACGCCAAATTAAAAGTGAAAAACATGTCGTGATTGCAAGTGGAATGACTTTGTTTGATAAAGGCGCATTGCACAGTTCTGTTCAAAAAAATGCACCTGCAGAATGGGATGCCTTTAGAAAAATATTTTCTGATCACCCAGTAAAAGCGGTATTCCTAACTGGAGACGTTCACTTTTCTGAAGTTCGCCGTATTCCTCGATCGGCTCTAGGTTTTGAAACAGTCGAAGTCGTATCCAGTGGGATTAAATCTACAAGCCCTCGAATTACTCCACCCTTTTTGTCTGGCCAAAACTCTAAAGACAAAGATCAATTGGGCTATGCAGGCGGACGTAATTTTGCGATTCTTCAAATGAACGGTTTGTTTGAAACTCTAGATGTTTCATTTCATGGCTCACGCTATAAAAAAGCGCCAGTACGTATTGTTCAGCCAATCGAGCCAAACAACGCTTGTTTTCGATATTATTCAGCGGCTGCACATTAGCCGCTTTATTTGGGTTGAACTCGAAGCATTTTTTTTACTTCTGCAACATGAGCTTCTTCTTCTGTAATCATCTCTCGAGCAAATTCTTCGAGATAGACCGATTTTGTTTCGACTAATTTTAAAAGCTGATACAAATTTTCAAGCTGAACTTCTTCATGTTCTAGACTTTCTTTCAAAATATCGTTCAGGGAATGTTTTTCAGTTTCTATTAGTTTACCTATTTTTAAACTCGGGTGACCGCCCAAAGTAGTAATGTGCTCGCCGGCTTCATTGGCATGCACTAAAGATTCTGTAGCTTGGTCGCGAAGCCACTTAACAATTGGAATTCGGTTATGTCCAAAAACCATCAGGGAATAGTGGGTATAGCGCACGACACCTGCTAGTTCGCATTCCATAATCCTATTTAATATATCGATAGTTTCATTAACGCTCTTTTTATCTTTCATTCTTTACCCCTTAGATTGTCAATTTTAAGCATCGGTTTTTTATTCAACTTGCTAGATACCCACGGCCAAAAAATCGGGATCAATGACACTCCGATGACTCCGAATATTACTATGTGAAAATTTCGCTTCACGAGCGGCATGTTTCCAAAAAAATGCCCAGCTAATATAAAAGTAAATACCCAAACCAATCCGCCCATAAAATTATACGACAGAAACTTTCTATATTTCATTTTACCTATTCCGGCAACAAAAGGGGCAAACGTTCTAACGATGGGTGCGAACCGAGCAGCAACGATGGTAAAGGATCCCCATTTTTCATAAAACGCCTGGGTTTGATCTAAATAGGACTTCTTAAAAATGCGCGAGTCTTTGTCGAACACTTTTGGACCGAGGTATTTTCCAATGTGATAGTTAACTGTATCGCCTAAAATTCCCGCGACACTGAGGGCAATCAAAAGAATCCATAAATTCAAGCCCTCACTGATTGTTGTTAAGGCCCCAAGGGTAAATAATAATGAATCCCCGGGTAAAAAAGGAGTCACTACCAGACCCGTTTCTGCGAAAATCACCAAAAAAGTGAGTACGTAAATCCAAGGACCCAATATTTGAATCCAACCGGCTAGGTAAACATCCAAGTGAAGAATTATATCAACTAGTTGCAACATATGCGCACGATCATCCTCTAAAGAGTTTCGCAAGCCAAGGATTATTTCTCTTATTGGGGCTTCAAAGTTCGAACGAGGCCAGGCGAATCAGTTCCCTACCTGCTTTGCTGGATAAAACGTCTTTTCTATACGCAATAAAAATTTTATCCTCATAAATAGGTAGATTGACATCGTAAGGCACGAGATCCGCACCATCGGCCTTGGCGACTCGCTCGGGTAAAATTCCAATTCCTTGGCCACTTAATATCAGGGTCCGAATCAATTCTAAACTGGGTGTACTGATTAATTTCCATCCTTTGAATTCTTTTGAATGCGTTTTTCCAAGGATGTCTTGCATTTGAGCCAAGTTTCGATCGGCAAAAATCTTTTCTGGTAGCGCACCGGAGCCACGTTTCTTCCAAAATAAAACTTTATCTTCGCCGAGCTTCTTAAGGACTAGATCAGGATGCCGAATGGGATTTACCACAAACCCCAAATCAATATCAAACGAAACGACACCTTCCGTGATTTTCCTGGAAAAATCATGGGTCAGTTCAATTTCAATTCCAGGCGCATTTTTTTGAAGCTGATCCAGAAATTTTGGCAGAGTGTAGGCACCGACACTTTGATGACACCCGACTTTGAAGCGACCAAATATTTCACTGGTAGAGCGCAAAATTCCTCGATGAATTTCGTCCCAACATTCAAGTAAATTAAACGATTTACGGTAAAATAGTATTCCCTGCTCTGTTGGAACTACTCCTTGTTTTGTTCGATGAAATAGTTTGCTTCCGACTTTGTCTTCTAGTTTTTGAAGACTCAAGGTCAGCGTGGGCTGCGAAACGCCTAAACGTATGGCCGCCTTGGACACATGTCGAGTTTGATAAACTTCGACAAAGTATTCTATTTCTGAAGCAGTAGCTAACATACGGTAAATTCTATCATAAATAATGGCTATGATATACTACTATATTACCTATTTTATTAATAATTAAATTGGCTCTATGGTGTTCCTTATGTCGGGGGACTAAATGTTAGAACTTAGCTATAAAACCATAGAAACTAAATTAGATGGCGCCCAATCTTTCGGTGTTTCCAGAGACACCCAGCCTCACCACAAGGGCATCGCAAGCGCAATCCTAAGGGATATCATGCAGTTTCGCCGCGAATCTCTGCCCCACACAGGCTGCTCTTCAAATGTATGCCCAGAGTGCTTAAGGCCCCACCTTTCCAAAATTATCTCGGCAATTTCACGCAATCAGCCAATAACATTCGTCTTGCCAGCCTTTCCAGGAAAGTCGCCCAATTTTGCTAAAGTTCTTGGGGTACTGCCGGATATGGCTGAACGAAAGGCGCTAGAATTTCTTCAGCATTTGTGCAATCGAGTCAAAAAATATTATTCGCCAGGGGCGCAAATTATTTTATGCTCGGATGGCCGAGTATTTAGCGACGTCGTTGGGATGCTCGACGCAGATGTTACGGCTTACCAAAGTGAGCTTTCTAAAATCATAAATGAATCTGGCTTTACGTCCCTTTCTACATTTGACCTCGATGATTTATACCGCGGTCAGAGCTTTGATCAAATGCGGGCTCGGCTGATGGAGGAATTTGGCGAACCATTGGAAGTTTTCAAGGCCGCAGTCAGCCGAGGTAAAAAAGCGGGCGACGCAGGGTCCGTAGACGTCCCGTCCATCGAAGATTTGGAGGCCAATCGTCTCTACTGCGGTATCACCCGATTTCTAGTTGAAGATTCTATGCATCCGGGCCAAACACAGAGCCGCACAGCTATTCAGAAAGAATGCCGATTGCGCGCTTATTTAGTAATTCAACGAAGCAAAGCCTGGGGAGATTGGGTAGAATCGCAATTTCCAGCGGCCGTTCGTCTGTCGATACACCCGCAATCGTGTGGCTCTAAAAAGCTCGGAATAAAATTAATTGAACCAGATAACTGGTTAACACCTTGGCATGGAGTTGCCGTTGAAGTCGACGGTCGATTTATTTTACTTAAACGAGCGCAGGCCGAACACTTGGGTGCTGGTTTAGTTCATATTAATGGGCGACCTAGTCACTATGTTTTAAATGATAAAAAAAGCCTCCTGCAATTACTAGGAAACGACTATGTCACAAAATAACGAAAGCAACTTCACTCGAATCAAGCCGTTTGGACTTTTGCTCCAAGCGAGGCACCCAAATCAAGACCTTCGCGCCATGAATGTAAATGATTTGCGTGAGCATGTTTGGAAGGATCGCCTGATCGTATTGCGAGGATTCCGCCCGTTCACTAGTGCCGATGAACTGGCCGACTATTGTCAGTTGTGGGGCGAAATCAGCATTTGGCCTTTTGGCAAAGTTTTAGAATTGGTCGAACAAAATAATCCCGAAGATCATATTTTTGACAATAACTATGTTCCGTTGCACTGGGATGGAATGTATCGACCGCAGGTTCCCGAGTTTCAAATTTTTCACTGTGTTCGGGCGCCAGGATCTAATCAACGAGGACGAACCACATTTTCCAACACCGTCCTAGCGTTAGAAAATGCGCAGCCTTCTGTGCGCGCCCTGTGGGACAAAATCACCGGCAGTTACCAGCGCAAGATGGAATTTTACGATAGTAAAACCGTTTCACCTGTGATCGACAAGCATCCTTTGCGAGATTTTCAAGTCCTTCGTTACAACGAGCCTCCAAATGAAGGTTTTGGAAAATTTTTAAATCCACCGACCCTTGAATTCAGTGGCGTATGTAAAGAAGAACTAAATGAATTTCATCGCACGATGAAAGAAGCCCTTTATTCCCCGAAACATTTTTATGCCCATGAATGGCAGGAAGGCGATTTGGTCGTAGCCGATAATTTTTCTTTGTTGCATGGTCGAGAATCCTTTGAAAAAAAGGTACCCAGACACCTTCGACGCGTGCATGTGCTAAGCAATCCTCCTTTGGACAATCCCCGATTGGTATCCCACAAATGACAAATCCAAAAGTCCCCGAAGAAACAGATATCGTAATCGTGGGAGCAGGTCCAGTGGGACTTATGTGCGGGTATTTAGGACAACTGTGTGGGTTACGAACGATAGTTTTGGACCAATCAGCTGAACCGTTGCAAGTTGGCCGGGCCGACGCCCTTAACGCGCGGACTTTACAGCTTCTTGAAATTATAGATCTTTTTAAGGAGCTCTACCCACTTGGAAAAACCTGCAATACAAGCTCGATTTGGGCGAACGGACACTTTGTTTCGAGGCAATCGACATGGTGGGACGCTCTAGAAGGATGTTTGCACAAACATTTCTTGATGTTGGGGCAGTCTTTTGTTGAAAACCTTTTGGATAGTAAACTTAAAAATCTTGGCTCTGGTGTTAGACGACTAAGCACCGTAAAAGATGTGAAAATAACGAAAGACGGTTGCCTGACCCAATTAGCCTGCGGCGATACGTTGCGATCTAAATACGTAATCGGCGCTGATGGGTCTCGTTCGCGCGTTCGAGAGCTTTTTAATATTCCCTGTCCGATTACACGTCCACAAATAATTTGGGCCGTTCTGGATGGCGTGATCGAAACCAGTTTTCCAAAGGTTCCTGAAATTATTGTCTTCCAATCCGAAACATCAGACGTTGCTTGGATTCCTCGCGAGGGAAACCTAGATCGTTTTTACGTTCAAATGGACACAAAAGATTTTAATCTAGAACAAGCGATAGCCAAAATTAATCGGGCCATGCAGCCCCACACTGTGAGTTTTAAAGAAATGGTTTGGTTTTCACAGTTTTCAGTAAAAGAATCTGTGGCCGAGCGGTTTTCAATTAGCGATCGCGTCTTTCTAGCTGGTGATGCGTGCCACGTTCATTCTGTGAACGGAGGTCAAGGATTGAACACCGGGCTTGCTGATGCCTTTAATTTAATGTGGAAATTAAATATGGTGATAAATTTTGGTGCCCACACCGAACTTTTGAAAACCTACGAGGCTGAGCGTAAACCAGTCGCTCTTAGTGTTGTAGAAACCTCCGGTGAACTCGTGCGCTCAACCAAGCATTCTTTGACTAGAACCCATGCACAAGATTATATCCAGATTGTACAGCGCCGTTCTGGAAATATCACCGGTATGGGGATTCGTTATGGAGACCAGGGTTTCAGCGGAACCCGCCTTTTCGATTTTGAAGTTTTCAACGGAGATGAAACGACTCGACTTTATTCACTTTTGAAATACTCTCAATTCACTTTGTTAATTTTTGGCGATTCTCCAGTCGAACTAGATGTACCCGATTTTGTGAGTATCATTTACATTTTCCCGAAAAAAAGGCAGAGTGGATTTTGGGCCGAAAATTCAGTTTACGATCAACAAGCTATTTTAGTTCGGCCCGATTCGCACATTGAATCCACATCTAAGCTGGACCAAATTAATTCTATATTTTTGACGACATCCCATTTATCTGATCACCGTTTGGAGACCTTCGTATGATTAGGCCTGTCGTCATCGTGGATCCCCTGTCTTCCGGAATCGAACTCGCTCCCACATTTAAAGCCCGTGGAATACCTGCCTTAGCTGTCACGCTTGCTGGTCAAGAATGGCCTGAATTTGGTTCCAAGATCAAGGCCTGTGATTTCATAGAAGTGTTTCCGGATCAGCCTGAGATTGAAAAACTGATTAAAAAATACAATCCGATCGCTATCATTCCTGGGACCGAAGAAGCCATTCGTTTGGCTGAACGATTGACTTTGCTTTTGACTCCAGATTTAGCAAATGACCCAGAAAAATCACGTCATCGATCACATAAATCCTTAATGCAAGAAGCATTGAAAATGGCCGGTATTCCATTTTTAAAAACTTTGGATACGAATTCAGAAAAAGACGCAGGCGAGTGGATCAAAGAAAATGGTCTGACGAACGCGCCCCTAATTTTAAAACCACCGATGTCTTCAGGAAGCGAGATGGTTTTTCATATTGCAGCCGGCGCCGATTGGAAAAAAGCGTTCCATCAGATTTTAACGCAGCCCTCTGTAATTTCTTGCACAACCAGCAAAACCGCAGTTATTCAAGAACAAGCTATCGGTACCGAATACGCGGTCGGAACGGTCAGCGCTAACGGAAAACATTATTTAGTTCATTTAATCAAATACAATAAAACTTCAGTGGGAGAGCGCAAAACAGTTTTTGATCACGTCGAGTTTGTCCCGTTTGACAAAAATACTTTAGGCGAACTTTTTGAATACACACAAAAAACTTTGAATGCATTAGGTGTACGCTTTGGCGCGGCTCACACTGAAATTATGCTTACGAAAAATGGTCCACGTCTGATTGAAACGAGCCCACGACTGATCGGCGGACCCGTCGTTGGATTTGCCCGAGCAGCAACAGGAAGTAGCCAAGCCGATAAAATGGTTGAAATCTATGTTGATGGCGATGTTCAAACAAAAGAGTTTATTTTTAATAAAACGGTTGTTCCCGTATTTTTGAAGGCAGTGAATTCAGGAATGGCTTCAAATTTGGAATCTCTTGATGGCGCCTCGTCTCTGCCAACTCTGCTTAATAAATTTGTTTGGATTAAAAACGGAGACATCGTGCCCAAGACTATCGACTACTTAACAAGTATTGGAATTATCGCTCTTTCCGGAGAGCGCGATCTTATTTTCCAAGATTACCAAAAAGTCAGAGCTATGGAGTCCAAGCTTGTCTTCACTCCCTAAAGCCTCAAAAAAACGCCTTTTTTATTTAGCGGCCGGACTATTTGCAATGGGTTGTGAAGACTATCTCTTTGCAGGCTTGCTGCCAGGACTGAGTGCATCCTTGGGTGAAAGTATCGTCGTGGTTGCGCAAGGCTGTGTTGCTTTTGGTTTGGCCTATTTGGCTTCAATTCCCCTTTGCGCTATTTTACTTTTACGGCAGAGCGCGCGCTCAATTTTGATTGCCGCACTTGTGATTTTCATTGCCGGCAATCTGCTAACACTTTTTTCTTCAAACTTATTTATGTATATCGCGAGCCGATTTATCGCTGGGCTTGGTGGCGGATTGTATCTGCCAGTCGCTGTGGCTTCTGCGACCCAGCTAGTAGACCTCAGATTTCGCGGACGCGCGCTCAGCCTCATGTGGGGCTCAAATAGTGCCGGCGCCGTTCTTGGCGTTCCAGTAGGACTTTGGCTGGCTGCAAGGATGGGCTGGCAAGCTACGGTTATTTTGATTTTGCTTTTGCCGATTTTGGCTGTGTTTGGACTTGTGATTGGCAAACCGATTTTCCAAGTCGAGGTAGCACCCCCATCGCTGAACGATCAATTTCGACATTTACTAGATCGTCGCGTCCTTTTTGTTGTCGGCATTACGTTTTTGACGGCGACTGGTTGTTTGGGGCTTTATTCTTATATAACTCAGGTACTTTCTGAAACTAAAAACTCGGCCGAGATAGCCTTTTCACTTTGGAGTATTGGCGGACTCATTGGAACTCTTGGCGTCGGCTACGTAATTGACCGAACTAAAAAAACTCACTGGGTGATGGTTGGAATTCTGACTATTCTTTTTTTAATGATCACTGCAATTCCTTTAATGCGCTCGATTCCAATTTTGGGGTTTCTACCATTTTTGATCTGGGGTGCAATGGGCTGGGCCAGCGTAACGCCTCAGCAATACAGTTTAATCAAAATAAAGCCCAATCACGAAGCGATTCTAGTGGCCTTAAATAGTTCGGCTGTCAGTCTTGGCAGTGTCATAGGAACGGCACTGGGAGGCATCGTTTTATCGAGTGGACTTGATGCGGGAAATCTTCCTTACCTAACTTCAATTTTTGTTTTGAGCGCACTGATTTGCCAACTTTTGCTGATCCGTTCGATCGGGATCCCCAAAAAAGGTAATTCTGTATTAACTTTGGCCACTTAAAAAATGATGCCTAACATTTTAAGCAGTATTAAGTCTGGAATGATAATCGCACCCTGACAACCTAACTTATGATTTTAAAAACAGCACGGCGTTTAACATTTTCATTGTCCCTTATTTTTCTAAGTCTGCCGACGTGGGCAACGAATGGCTTCTGGGAAGTAACCGCCCACCGTGGAAATCGATTGAGTTATCGCGAAAATTCTAAATCGGCACTGATTGATGCCATGGATATTGGCGCAGCTTCGGTTGAATTTGATGTTCATCTGACCAAAGATAGTGTTCCTATAATTTATCATGACTACAAATTAAAACCTGCCGATTTTAACGATCTCTCTGAGCCTGTTCTTATAAAAGACCTAACTTGGCAGGAAATTCAACAAATGCGCTATTCCGATCGACTTATCACTCGGCCTGGCGATGTTCGCTTGATTTCATTCAAAGAACTTTTAATGCTTGTTAAAAATCGAGAACGATCAGGTCAACCGACGATTCCGCTGCATCTTGAAATTAAATCTGAAAAAGATTTTCTAGATGATTCATCCCCCATCGCAGAATTGGCCCTTCAAATTTCAAAAGTCATAGATCAAGTGCCACTTAAAACTCCTATTATCGCTCGAGCTTTTAATTGGGATGTTTTGCGAGAATTTAAAACACATCAGCCTAAAGTTCCACTTATACTTTTGGTAGATAATGGCGAATGGGCTACTATAAATTTTCCCGCAGCCATCGCAGAATTTCATCCCGTGGGCTTCGCGCCCAATCACGCTGACTTAACTAGCGAATCGATCGCCTATCTGACCGCACGAGGGATCGATGTAAATCCCTGGACAGTCAATGATCCCGAGATCGCTGATCGCCTGCTGCAGATCGGTGTCACCGGTATTACGACTGATCACCCATCGACATTTATGATCCGCTATCGTGCCCAATTGCTGAGGCAGGCTTGTTTGCGATACTATAACTAGATTAAACCAAAATTCACTTTCTGAAAATTTTTTTTAACGACCACGATTTCACTTTTCGTTTTTTTGCCCGTTTCTCAGTAGTATCTTTTCCATAACTAGCTTCTAATGTTTCAGTATCCTTAAAATTAAAAAGCCACGGTTCTATTGTTCCGCGATTTTGTTCGGCAAAGGTCGTCCAGCTCCAATCCATTTTCATTTCATCTAAAGCAGCTTTATCCTCACTCGATAAAAATGGAGGCGCGGGCGCTTTGCCAAAATCATGGATGGAATCCGTGTAAATGTCGTAAACGCCAATAGTTCCAAATATATCTATGAAAGCCATAAACCGAAAGTTTCTGCTCCATTTTGTTGTGACAGCAGAGCGATTCTTTTTTTCAAATTTTGAAACTACTAAATGACGAGACCCTTCAGGTAAAAGCCTAATTCCATTTGTAGCCAGCACAGTGCCTTTTTCCCAGCGTCCTGACAAAATGTAAATTGATTTCTCAGCATTGAATCCTTCACAACTCCACGATTCGGATAGCTCAATTTTGAAAATTGATTTTTGATCTTTTTGGTTCAAAAGCTCAAAACCACTTTGTCCCAAAGATTGATCATGTTGTGGAATCCGCGCGGTTTCTGTTTGTACCAATTTTGTGTCTTTCCCAATCGCGCACGTTTTTGTTGTTGTTTCGGCAAAAACTTTCAAACCTGAAAAGCAAAAAAGAAATAAACCAATTGCCCAAATGAAATGTTTCATAAAATACCGTCGAATTTCCGTATGGTCTGATTTTCCAAAGCTAGATAGATAATATTGGCCCCGACGTCGTCTTATTTTGCAGAATGGGCAAATCCAAATTAAACCGGGTATTGATTCCATTTGGTTCAAACCGCAGGGTACCAAAATGATCTTCTGCAATTCCCTTAGAAATACTAAGACCCAATCCCGTCCCTTTACCGACGCCTTTCGTTGTAAAAAATGGACGCATCATTTTTTCTGCCACTTCAGGAGTAATTCCAGTACCGGAATCAGTTACTGTTAAATTAATTCGTGCGCCAAGCTTTTGGACCGCTATTTCCACCCACTTAGTTTGTTTCACGTTTTGGCAATCCAAAGCGGCGTCGAGCCCATTATTTAATAAATTCATCAATATCTGCGAAATTTGGGAACCCCGGCATTGAATAATAATGTCCGATTTTATGTCTAACCTGAGTTCAACTTCATGGTGTTTGAATCGCTCACCACTTAGGTCGATCACTTCTTCTATTATCGAATGGATGCTGGTCAATTCAATAGGATCTTTCGATGAATCTCTAGAAAATGACCGAAGGCCTTTTATGATTTTGACTATGCGATCAGTTGTAGACACAATTTTTTGCAAATCAGCTTTTACTCTATCGGCATCGATCGTGCCCATGGCTACTGCTTTTTCAATCTGTCGAGCTTTTCCTTGAACAATTGCCAAGGGATTATTAATCTCGTGAGCTACCCCGCTGGCCATTTCACCTAGCGACGCCATCTGGGCTGCCTGCAAGGCTTTATGTTGGTTTCGAATTTCATCAGTCATATCGCGAACAACTCCATAAAGCAGGCCTTTTTCGTTGTCAGGCACGACCACCCAATTAAAATGTCGGTAGCTACCAAATCGAGTGCGGTATCTATTTTCAAATCGGAGGGTAGGAATTCCCCGCTCTAACTTTTCCATTTCGACTTTAGTGGCCGCCACATCATCAGGGTGAACAAAATTTAAAAATGGCTGCGAAGTCAATTCGTGCTCTGTGTACCCCAGAATATCTACGAACGCTTTGTTGACTCGCTTTAAATACCCCGACTGACTAGCCACGCAGAGTGGATCCAGTGAGATTGAAAAAAATTTTTCAATCTCGTAGTGGGCGTCTTGCAATTTAACTTCTGTATCGCGCTCTTTTGTAATATCCCAATTATTTCCCACAAGTCGGTCAATTTTACCATTTTTATCATAAAAACAACTAGCGACGGCTTTTATAATTCTAGTATTTCCATGTTTAGTTCGAATTCTAAATTCAGATTCAAAATTTGGTTTTTGCAATTCAAAAACGGAATCTAGTTCTTTTTTGACCCGCGCCGAGTCCTCTTCAAACAAAGTTTTTTCAAATGCCTCGTAATCACTGGTAAAATCAGATTCGTTAAGTTCAAAAAGCTCATACATAAACGAATCCCAAATCAATTTACCAGTTTTTAAGTTCCAATCCCAGACCCCAAATTTGACAGCCCGAATAGCGAGTTCAAGTCGCTCCTGAATTGAATCAATTTCTAATAGCAAAGGTTTCTGTCTAGAAATATCAAGAGCCCGCAGAACAAATTCATTTGGTTTTTTACTTAGAACGACTTTAATTTCAAACCAAATACACTCTTGATTATGGTCGACAAATCGAATGTCAGCCACAAAGGGCCCTTCGTTCTGCACCATTGAACTAAGACCATTTTTAAGCGATTCTATATCTTCAGGATGAATAATGGGAAAAAGCGATTCTAGATCATCAGCATCCAAACCAATCATGTCAAACCACGGCCCAATCAAATCCTGAATGTGTCCGTCGAGTTTCAAAACGCAATACAATTCAGAAGTTAGAGATAAATAGTGCTGAAATTTTTTTATTCGATTCATATTTAGAGATAGGCTACTATCTGTGTTGTCATTTTTGCAACATTTCTGTCGCACTAGGCGGCTATTATTTTATAGATATGGGTAAATTTCTTTTGTTGTTAAATTTTTTTCAATTGGTTTTCTTTGTCAGCAATTTTTAATTGGTATTATCTGATCCAATGCCTTTGAAGTTGAACAGTCACACTGCGACCTAAACTTGTGTTACTTGGATTTCCAATCAGAGTTTGATCAGCATAGGATAGCGTCCAGGACCAATCTCTATCTTGTAGAAAGCTCAGCGAGCCCGTTATCGACGCGTACTCTTCACGCACGCCATGGCCATAGAAATTCTTAGACTCAATAGTTACGGGATCTTCGACATGCTCACTTAGTCCGATTCCCGCTCGAAAGCGTGACCAATTGTAGCCTGCACCAATATCCAACAATGCGCCATTTCCAGGACGCAAGACACCTTGGACTACTTGACCGCTTGCGGTCTTTTCAAAGGAATGATGCCATTCCACTTGCGAATACACGTCCCACAAATTCCAATATTTAGTCAAAAGAGTTCCTAGCCCCACAGCAAAAAATCCATTTCCACGGGAATCTAGTCCGCCCATTTCTGAATCTGCCCGGGACTTGCCGGTTGGCCATTGAATTTGGACAAACCCAATTCCACGAGGCAGACTAGGATTTGAATCCAAATCTTCTAAATATTCATAACCCAAAGACGTTGAAACATCCCCTAATCCGCTAGCTTGCCGACCTTCAAAACTACGGCTAATCACAGGGATAGAGAGACCCATTTGCCAAAGCTCAGAAAGACTTTGTACAGCATCCATTTTCATAGTCTGGATTTTTTGGTGGCTATCCTGAACACGCCATATTCCTTGCGAATCTACATTGTCGATAACGATTTCAGAGGTTGTGTACCCAAATGAAAATTTAAATTGCGGATCCCCAACAACCAAAGCTGGCATTGAAACACCACCACCGCAGCAGGCCGCGGCCCAAACCCGATATGGCACCAAAACAGAAAAGAGAAAAACACTAAATAGTAATTTCAACTATCAATTCCTCGACTGTTTTTTCGGCGTCTTTCAAATCAAAGCGAATTTCCCATTTTCCCGACATAACAAAATACACATCGGTCGTTCGATAGGTCCCAATGTCTAACCTCTCTGTATGGGTTAGGGACGAGCCATGTCCCATTTCAGGCATCCATAGATTAATTTCGGGAACGACAGCTAAATCTGTTTGAACCGGAGTTTCGTCTATCTGGTTTAAACGATACGTTTTAAAAATCATAGTACCCGGTTGCTTCATGGTAGGTTTTTGCTGCCAATACCAAGTCATGCATAAACCAGTTTTCCATTTTAAAGAACAATCGGCCTTGCTTTGCTGTATTGCTGGATGATCACTACCACCCGAGGCATCTTGTACATATTTTGGCTGTGTGCACCCTAGTAAAAAAAAAAGAACTACTTTAAACCACTTTTTAATCATTTTATCCTCACTTTAATTCCATAAATCTCTAGCAGACTTTAATTAGTTAATGGAAAATGCCTGAAAAAGCAAAAGAGACTTAAGTGAAGAAAAATATATTATCGCACTCAGATAAACCTTTTAGAATGGACAAAAATTAACTATAGTCGGTCGATACTATCTTCAAAAGGAAGACCAATGAAATCATCGATCAGCCCATTTTTAACCTGTTATTTT
>JAYVPD010000177.1:0-18534 GCA_043757515.1 Pseudobdellovibrionaceae bacterium | reverse complement strand
TTACGTCACGACCCTTTTAACCTAATAAAATTGTCTTCTTCTGTCACTAAAGACTTAAAAATTCAATGATTTATACTATCTAAAAAGGTTTCAAGTTCCCGAGTGAACGCCTCTGGTTGGTCCGAATGAATCCAGTGTCCCGCGTCAGAGATTTCGACGCCTTTTACCAACGAGTTTCGTTTTAAAACCTGCTCAAAAATAGATTTTGAAAGGTCTTTAGAGTTCTCCCCCCGTAAATAAAGGGTTGGAGCTGCGATAGCATCGATTAATGGCCAAACGTCTTCGCTGCGACCCTCCCGAACGGATTCAACTATTCCTTCTTTTGAAAATTTCCAGTCGTATAAACCGCTCGGTTTTTCTTCTAAATTGGCTTTGAGAAAGGGAACTATAGTCTTTGAATTTTCTTTGGTCTTAAAATCTTTAGCAAATTGACTTTCAAAATATAAATTAACTGCCGGTTTGCTCGAAAAAGGCGTGGGGATGGCCGCGAGCATGGTCTGATAGTATAGGTAATTGCTCGGGTCGCCCTCGGGACCAATATCTTCAATGGTCAAACTTATAAGCTCCTTTGGATGCAGATAGCTAAAAAATAAGGCATTTCTGCCACCCATCGAATGCCCTACTAGATTAATTGAATTCCATTTAA
This sequence comes from Pseudobdellovibrionaceae bacterium, assembly GCA_043757515.1. Lineage (GTDB taxonomy): Bacteria > Bdellovibrionota > Bdellovibrionia > Bdellovibrionales > Bdellovibrionaceae > UBA2316. The sequence continues at coordinate 17,888 of JAYVPD010000177.1, read as the reverse complement.
GCGCTTCTAAAATCTGAAATAGGTCATTTGCAAAATCTCTTGGATGGAAGCCTGACTTAGGTTTTATTGATTTTCCATGTCCTCGTTGATCAAAAACTAGGCATTGATATTTGGAGGATAGCTTTCTAGTTACCGTGCCCCAATTATTTAGAAATCCCATCAACCCATGCAAAAAGACAAGTTTGGGTAAATGGTCGTCTCCGGTGATCCGATAGTTGAACTGATCCAAAACAGACATAACTTCATCGATTAACATGATTGTCAGCTCTTGAATATCGAATTCAAATACTTTAGTTTGAAAAGATGCGCCCAGAACTGAACCAAGAATGGATAGATTACAAAGCTTCTGAAATTGTGGAACGACTCCAAAAGCGAAACTTTGAAGCTTATTTGGTTGGCGGCTGTGTGCGCGATTTATTGGTTCACGAACACCCCAAAGATTACGATATCGCCACATCAGCTCGACCTGAAGAAGTCAGACGGATTATTCCCAATAGTTTCCTAATAGGTCGACGATTTAGACTAATTTTGGTTAGGCGTGGAACATCCCAATACGAGGTTTCTACGTTTCGGCGCAGCCGAGGTGTGGACGACGAGTCTAGCGAAGGTGAAATTATAAACGAAGATAATTTTTTCGGAACTGCCGAAGAAGATGCCGTTCGCCGAGATTTTACGGTAAATGCTATTTTCTATGATCCCTCAAATAAAAAAATGCTAGATTTTTGCAATGGACTGGCCGATATCGAAACGCGGACGATCCGAATCATCGGAGATCCAGAAGCTCGGTTAAACGAAGATCCTATTAGAATTTTACGCGGTATTCGATTGGCTCATAAATTAAACTTTAATTTGGAAGAAAGCCTCCGGTCTGTTATTCAGACCAAAGGATTTTGTCTTAAAAATGCAATTTTGCCAAGAAAACGAGAAGAGTTTTTAAAAATTTTGCGCTTGAAAAACCCGGGCCTCGTTTTTTTAGAGATGTTTGATTTAAATATACTTCAGTACTGCTTGCCATCGCTAAACGATCTTTTTCACAATCAGGACGCCCAGATTATTTTTCTAAATACCCTGCATGATTTAAAAAAACTGATTGTGCAGGATATTGATTCATCTAATTTATTTTTGGTATTCTTATATGCGTTTATCAAAGCGTCGATCGAAATTGATTTCATTGGCGAAGTCGATTTGGAGGAAAATACACTTTTAAATCGCGTAATGAAAGACGAACTAGGCGTTTTTAAACAAGAAGCCATTCATTTTTTTAGAACTATAAGTTTTATGCCGTCTTTGACTAATATTGAAATATTTATTAAAAAAGGGGAACGTCGCAGACAAGGGTTCCTTGCTCATCCTTATGTCCGTGCCGCTAATGAATTGTGCCTATACGAACATCTATATAAATATTCTGACTATATTTTTTGGAAAAAACAAATCGACTCGCTGGGGATCTAATAAAACTTAATTAGTTCCACCGATATTTACAAATCGATAGCCAGCGGAAGGGATGCATTCAATATAATCTGAATAGTCGCCTAGTTTTTTTCTTAATCCAAAAATGTGGCAATCGACGGTACGTTCCTGAATATGCACGCCTTCACCCCATACCAATTTTACAAGGTCTTGCCTCGAGTACACCTTATCTTCATTTTGCGCCAAGGTCGCAAGAATTTTAAATTCTTTGGTCGTTAATGGCAGCGGGCTAGCGTTTTTACTGGACCCTACGTAGGCCCGCAACAGAGACAAATCTAATTTCAATGCAGATGGAAAAGCCTATAAAGTCGTAAAATTTGCTACAGACATTACAAAACAAAAACTGATTGGAATGGAATTTGAAGCCAAAATGAATGCAGTTTCAAAGGCCCAAGCCATTATTGAATTCAATCTTGATGGCACTATCACAACAGCCAATGAAAATTTCTTAAAAACTCTTGGCTATGATTTATCTGAAGTTCAAGGACGTCATCACCGAATGTTTTGTGATCCGGGATATACTAGCAGCAATGAATACAGGTCTTTCTGGGAAAAGCTAAATCGCGGAGAATTAGATGCTGGTGAATATAAGCGAATTGGCAAAGGCGGAAAAACAGTCTGGATCAACGCATCCTACAACCCCATTTTCGATGTCAGTGGACGGCCCTATAAAGTCGTAAAGTTTGCGACGGATGTAACAGAACTTAAAAATATGATCACATCTATTGAAGAAACAGCTCAGGCCTTGTCTGCCGCATCAACAGAATTAACGGCCACAGCGACACAAATGGCTTCGACGGCAACTAAGACAAATGAAGAATCTCAAGTTGCGGCTGCCGCCACTGAAGAAGTTTCTGCAGGAGTCCAAACTGTAGCTACAAATATGGAAGAAATGGTTGCTTCAATTAAAGAGATTGCTAGATCAACTAATGAATCGTCGCAAATGTCTAAAATGACGCTTGTTAAAGCTCAAGAATCAAATACGACAATCGTAAAACTTGGCGTCAGCAGCCAAGAGATCGGCGATGTAATTAAAGTAATCAGCTCGATTGCTCAACAAACAAATCTATTGGCGCTTAATGCGACAATCGAGGCGGCCCGCGCCGGCGAAGCCGGTAAAGGATTTGCGGTTGTTGCCAATGAAGTTAAAGAATTGGCGAAACAAACAGCCAAAGCAACCAATGACATTACCAATAAAATTAACGCTATCCAAGGCGACACAAAACTGGCAGTGGATGCAATCGGCGGCATATCGGTTGCTGTTGAAAAATTGAACGGCATAGCTGGCGTAATTGCCGCAGCGGTCGAAGAACAAACAGCGACTACAAACGAAATCTCGCGAGTTGTTCTGCAATCTAAAAAAGGTGTCGAAAGCATTTCCGGTACAATTCGAACGGTGTCTAATTCGGCTACAGAAAGTACGGCTTCGTCGAATCATACTTTGACTGCTTCAAAAGATCTTTCAATATTAGCAGAAAAATTAAACGCACTAGTAAAAAGAGCAAAATAACTGATGGACAAGATTAAGGTTCTAATAGCAGACGATTCAGTCGTCTACAGATCACAAATAAAAATGGCACTCAGTAACCTCGCTTGGGTCGAGGTTACTGGGGTCGCAGCCAACGGAAAGTTGGCATTAGATCGGATGCAGCAAGCGCCCGTAGATTTGTTAATATTGGACCTTGAAATGCCAGAAATGGATGGAATTCAAACACTAAAAGAACTTGCAGCCAGAAATATGAAATGCAAAGTACTAGTTTTTTCATCGTCTTCAAAACGCGGCGCCGAAATAACATTTGAAGCACTACGACTGGGTGCAAGCGATTTCATCGCCAAGCCAGGCGCGGAAGATGGCTCGGCGCATGCAACTGATGTTGCTGTTTTAAGTTCAAATCCAAGTTTAAAAATTCAATCGCTGTTAGAACCAAAAATGGCGGCCTTGTTTCCTTTGGTTTTAAAAACAACGGCAGCAAAACCCGAGGCACCAAAGGCCGGAGCAACCGGATCAAAATATCCTAATATTATATGGGAACTGTTTAATCCCCAGGTTATAGTCATTGGATCGTCTACTGGCGGACCAACTGTCCTGGAAACTATTTTTTCGAAACTTCAAGGACCTTTAAAAATACCGATTTTGATTACCCAGCATATGCCCCCCGTTTTTACGGCGGCCTTGGCTGAACGCCTGCAAAGAACCAATGGTATTCCAACCGTGGAAGCCACACATGGAATGCCCCTTGAACCTAACAAAATTTACATTGCACCTGGAAATTTTCATATGAAACTAATGGGCAGCAAAGATCGAACATCGATTATCTTAAATCAAGAACCCCTGATAAATTCAGTTAGACCTGCCGTTGATCCACTTTTTGAAGACGCCGCTAGAATTTTTAAAGAACGCTGCCTTGCCTTTGTACTAACTGGCATGGGCGCAGATGGCAAAGTAGGCGCAGAAAAAGTAAAAGAAAATGGCGGCGGGGTTATCATTCAAAATGAAGCATCGTGTGTAGTATTTGGAATGCCTGGCGCTGTGATGGCCAGCGGCGCATATGACAAAGTTTTTACGCCAGCAGAAATCACCCAAATACTTCAGGAAAAAGCAGGTTCTGGAATTAATTTTACAAAAAAAACAATGGCGGGAGGTGTTTAAAATGTTTCGAATACTTATTGTTGACGACACTAAATCCATTCATTCGTTTGTTAATAATTTACTTTCAAAATCAAAAGATATTCAGTCGACAAGCGTGTTTAATGGAGCTTTGGCGGCCGAACTACTAAAGCAGCGACAAGACTTTGATTTGATTTTACTAGATTGGGAAATGCCTGTTCTAAATGGCCCTTCTACTTTTGACGAATTTCTTCGAATGGGTATCAAAATTCCCACCGTTATGATGACTACTAAAAACGCTCCGGAAGACATTCAGCTTATGTTAAGCAAAGGTGTCGCCGAGTATCTTATGAAACCATTTACCATCGATATTCTATTTGAAAAAATTGAATACGCGTCGGGAAAGGTGTTGTCATATGCAGCCTGAAGTCATTTTATCTTTTTTTGCGAAGTATATTGAATCCGAGTTAGGTATTATTTATGCCGAGCACAACTATTTTCAGCTACAAAATAGACTTGAGGAAATTTCAAAACTCTTGTCAGTGGAAAGTCTACCAAAGCTCTACGAATTAGCACAAAATGGCGTCACAGGCGCCTTTCGACAACTTTTGCTGGATTTAGCAACCAACAACGAGACTTCATTTTTTCGGGATCCTAAAATTTTTAAAGCCATCGAGGCCAAGATTCTTCCGGCCTTTTTAAATGGTCATTCTCAAAGTTCAAGTTTCGCCATTTGGTCAGCAGCTAGTTCCAGTGGTCAAGAGGCGCTTACGACGTCCATGATGATTAAAGAATGGTCTATCAAAAACTCTAAGCCGTTAAAGTTTTCTATTACGGGAACCGATATTTCTGAGCGAATTTTATTAAAAGCTAAAGCAGCTCAATATAGCCAGTTGGAAGTTCAGCGGGGATTACCAACACCTTTACTTTTAAAATATTTCACCAAAGACGTAAATGACCGTTGGACGGCAAACAAAGATCTGACTGAAACAATTACGTATAAAAAGCAAAATTTAAAAGAAAATTTTTCTTTTACTGATAATTTTTTCTTAATACTTTGTCGAAACGTGCTTATTTACCAAAGTGTCGAAGGCAAAACCGACATTATCAAACGCCTTACGGCAAAACTAGCTCCTGGTGGATTTCTTATATTGGGATCCGGCGAAAGCCTTTTAGGACTTTCAAGTGACTATGAACAAACAGATGTAGATGGCGCCATTGTTTATCAAAAGCGACAACCGCTGCAAAAAACAGCCTAGTAGGCCTTGGTTAGAAAAAGGCTGGCTTTAAGGCTAGCGTCCTTTAGACAAAATTTTTATTGGACTTAATTGTTTCGATAAAATTTACGATAGATAGCTTAAGAAATTTTAACTAAATAGAATTACAACAACAGGAGTGTAAAATGTTTCCTTTGACAGCAAAAATTCTAATTGTAGACGATTTTTCGACAATGCGAAAAATTATTAAAAAAAATCTGACTGAAATTGGGTTTACAAATATGGAAGAAGCTGATGACGGCGCGACTGCGTGGCCGCTGATTGAAGCAGCCAAGGCAAAAGGAACCCCATACGATTTAATTATATCTGATTGGAATATGCCCAAAATGCAGGGAATTGATTTACTTAAGGCCTGCAGGGCCAATCCCCTATTCAAAGGCGTTCCCTTTATGCTAGTAACGGCTGAAAGTGAACAGACACAGATTCTTGAAGCCGTTAAAGCCGGTGTTTCTGACTACGTGGTTAAACCATTCAATTCGAACACCCTAAAAGCGAAATTGGAAAACGTGTGGCTTAAATTTAACAAAACCGCTAAAGCGGCATAGGAAACAAATGTCTGCAATTCCCATTACCAAAAATCCACTTCTGGACAAAGAATTTATCAATGCGTTCATAGATGGCGTTTGCAAAACACTTTCGACCATGGCCCAAACAGAGGTTGGCTGCGGAAAACCTTTTGTTGAAAAAACGTCTCAGCGTCGCGGCGATGTCGCAGGCGTTGTGGGCATGGTTGCGACTCCGATGCGGGGTACGCTTGTAATCTCATTTCCAAAAGAAGCTATTTTTCTTATTATTCAAAATATGATTGGCGAAACTCACACAGAAGTTTCCGCTGAAGTCGCTGATGCAGTTGGTGAATTAACCAACATGATTTACGGTTCGGCAAAGACAAGCTTAAATCAACGTGGCTACAAATTCGATATGGCCATTCCCACTGTTGTTAGGGGTGACTTTATCGTATCAAAAGGCGAATCCGGTGCCACGCTAGTTGTTCCTTTTATTTTAAAGAATAAAAGTGAATTTTTTGTTGAACTAACGGTAACCTGAAATGACCGAGCCCAAAGCTATGTACCAAGTTTTGCTAGCAAACGCTCAAAAAAACACTTGGGAATTTCTTACCGGGCTAATTGCAGAGCTTAAATTCTATGAGCTTTTACTGGTAGAGGACCTAAATGCCTTTTTGGAAAATCCTCCTGCCAATTGTAACCCTATTCTAATTATAGTTGATGGCCAGGCCGAATTGGGCTTAGCTTCAGAGTGCACCCAGGTCATGAAGTCAACCTATTCGTGTCCGGTCATGGTTTTGCATGGTGCTGAAAACCCGATTGATTTTGCTCTATTCAAAAAAAACGGAGCGGATCGAATTGTCCATTTTCATTTTGATCGAGAATTTATTAGCGATCTGATTTTAGAGCTGGCGCCCGTCGATTTTGGATCAGATGTGCCGCTGGCGGCTTTAAATTCAATCGATTTAAATGAAATACATGCCGAAGAAAATATAAATTTTGATTTATTCATTCATTTGCCAACAAATCAAAAAACAATAATGATTAAAAAAAAGGGAACTCCGCCAGGAGATCTAAAAAAAATAAAAGAAGCAAAACAGCATGTTTATTTTCAAAAGACGGAAATAAAACAGTTTTTAGAATATTCACGAACCTCTTTAAGCAATGCCTCGAATGCAAATAAAGTTTCACTAACTGAAAAGTCAATTAAAGCTAAAAGAGTAATTTTTGAAATTATGGCCGAATTTTTTAGCGACCAGGCAAATAATTTCGAAATTGGAAAAGGCATTTTAGAGCGATGTAAAAAAGTACTAAATGAATACAACCTATTAAAACCTTACTCGTTTGAACAAGCTCAGGATCAAATGTATAAGGTATCTGGCCAGCACAGAACCTTCTATAATGATGCCATCTATCTTTCTAACTTTGCTGCACTTGTTGGTCATATGCTAGGTCTTTCGATACCAGAAATTGAAAACCTCGCATTAGCCTGCCTACTTCACAACATCGGTCTTTCCAAAGTACCAGAATTTGTGCCCGGTCAAAAAATCGAATCTTTGTCCCCGGCGGGACTAGAACTCTATAAAAAATATCCTGAAAGATCCGTTTACCTAGTTAAAAGCCAAAGGGTTCCCTTAAATAACACAGTTACTAACGTCATTTCTCAGCATCGTGAACTTCCCAGTGGCGGTGGTTTTCCAAATGGAGTCGGCTCGGACAAGTTTGATCCTATGACCAAAGTTTTTCACATTGCTTTAAGATTATACGAGTTAACAGCGATTATTGAAGATGCTCCCCGGTTTACTTTCAAAGCTGCCGTTTCTGAAATGCAATCCGAGGTAGCAAGTGGCAAAGCGCAATTTGATATCTCTTTATATTCTAAAATTTTCAAAAAGCTAAAGTCTGCTTAAAAGTTTTAGCCTAAAGCAAAAGCTGTCGAGCGGCCTTAACAATATGGTCAGCACTGATTTCGTGTTTTTGATACAACTCTTCGGCGGTGTAAGCGCTTTGGCCGAATTCGCCTTTTACCGCTAAATGGATAACTCGATTTTCAATTCGATTTTCATTTAAGAATGCTTGCAGCGCTTGCCCAAGGCCTCCAATTTTTTGATGATCTTCAGACAACACCCAATAGCCTTTTGTTTTCTTAAGAGCCTGTCGATAAAACTCGGCATCAAAACTATTTAAATGTGCGTGATTTACTACGATAGAACCAATTCCATCAGTGGCCAAAGCTTTGGCCGCATTTACAGCGGACTGAACCGTCGAACCCGAGCCCACAATCATTATATTCTTATCATAAAGTGCTTCCGAAACAATTTGCGCCTGGCCAAGTTTAAATATAGAATTGCCGTAATTTTTAGGAAAGTTTTCACGGCCCAAAAAGAAAATTTTTGATCGCGGAACTTCATTTTTTAAAAGCTGAGCTTGAAACAATTCAATGGCTTGTTTTACCAACTGATGAGCTTCTTCACTGCAGGACAAATTAAAAAGATCTACGTGCGGTATTGAGGACAACATCGCCATGTAGCTTAATGCTTGATGTGAGGCTCCATCAGCGGCGTCTTGAAATCCCGTGTGTGAAAAAATACCAATAATCGGCGCTTCAGACAGTGAAGCCATCGTCAATGGCAAGGCCCCTTTGGTAACACCAAATTGTGCAAACGTATCTACTACTGGGATAAAACCTAATTTAGAAAGGCCGGCCGCCGCCGATACCATGCTGCTTTCAGCGACTCCGACATCAAACGATGCGTCTGGAAATTCTTTGCGGAAATCAGCGACTCCTGTCGAGCCAGGCAAATCAGAAGTCACTGAAAGAACTGGCAAACCATTTTTCTTACACTGAATTAAAGCACTGGAAACACCTTTTTGAATTTTTTCGCCAGATTCTTTTTTTCCACTTGCCGCAATTTTAGCTTCCCAAGTCATTAGTTCCTGAATCCACTGGTCAAATTCTTTAGGGTACGGTTTGCCATCATATATTTCTGTTAAAAACGCAGCTAGCTCGGTTGGACTTTTTAGAGGAAATCCGTGACCGCCAGAACTGCTTTCTGCTGTTTTTTTAGTTCCGATTCCCTTCACGGTGCGTGCATGAATAGCCACTGGGATATTTGGATTTTTTTGTATTCGATCGAAAGCTTGATTGATTATATCGAAACAAGACTGCAGATCATTGCCTTTGTGTAAATCAATTACGTCCCAGCCCATTGTTTTCAACGATGCAAACGTAGGAGCCATCGCAAAACTATCTTTATCAATTCGTCCGCTTAGCTTTGTATTGTTATCACTGATTATTAATAAATACGGAGCAAGTAAACCCTTCGCGGCCAGGCCAGGAATGCTGGCCATCGCTTCGCGCGCCTCGCCTTCCATGCACGCGCCATCTGAAATGGAACAAATTGTTGTGCGCATTTTTCCAGATAGTTTTTCACCCAGAGCCAATCCCAAAGTTTGGGGAAACGCTGAGCCAAGCGGACCATTGCTTAAAAATACACCCTTAGAAAATAGATGTACTTCCCCATGTCCCGTCAGTGGCGAAGCAATCGAGCGAAATCCTTTTAGACTTTCAATTTTCAATCCTGCCAATTCATAGTTGGCTTTCAAAGCGTAGAGTCCATTTTCACAATGACCGGCATCGTTTACAAAATGAAATTGTTCATGCCACTGTTTTCCTGCTTTTGTGGATTTTAAAAACATCAATCCATGAACCGCACTCATCAATTCCGCAAAGGCCGCCGGACCGCCGTAGTGGGAGGCGGCGCCGCCTAACACAGCAAACATATCCATAAGTGCAACCAAAGCTCGAGTTGATTTGGGATCTGCTAAATTAACTCGAGTTCCATCCCAGGAATTTATTTTTTCACTGAATTTAGGATACTGCGTTGGATTATTAAATAATTTATTACTGATGTTTATGGGTTCCATAATAGAAATCCTTTGTTAGCGGACACTGACCTATAAATGGCCTAAAAAAAGTGAATTCTCAAGGAATTTATTCCAATCCTTTGCTTGAACTTCAATGCTTTTAGAATAGGCTTTAGTACGTTATTCAAAGCTTTTAAATCGTGGATGGACTATGATCAAATTTCTACTAGTGCTATTAGCCTGTTTCGGTTTGCAAACAGAGGCTGCCCGTTTTGATCCTTTGCTACAGCCCTTTGTCGGTCGGTCGCAAGATTCACGAATCGTTAGAGTCCTTCTTACGTTTAAGTCACAAAATTCGCAGGCTCGATCTTGGCTTGCTCCGATTCGATCTGCCCAGGCCCGTGCCCAAGTTGAAAGCATGATGATTCAGAATGCTAAAAACAGCCAATCCGCCTTCGCTCAAAAACTAGGATTGTGGTCTCGAGCTGGCATCACAAATCAGCACTATTCACTTTGGCTTATCAACGGAATGATTCTGGATCTTCCGGTTAAAGAACTGGGTTCGCTTGCAACTGAGCCGTCAATTAATTACGTGTATGCAAATTCATCTGTGCATTTAATTTCACCAAAACGGGGTCGTTGGCTGGCGCCCTCGCAAATGCGGGATGAACCACAGTTTACCTACGGCTTACAAAAATTGATGATTCCACAACTTCGCATCGCAAAACCTTATCTGACTGGAAAAACAGTGCGTGTCGGAGTTGTTGATACGGGGATAGATGCCACACATCCAGACTTGGTTAATAAAGTGATCGCGTTTACTGATCTCGTAAATCAAAAAACAACTCCGTATGATGACGAAGGCCATGGCACCCATGTGTCTGGCACCATTGGTGGCGGATCGACATCGGGAACAAGTATTGGTGCCGATCCCGATGTTAGATTTATCAGCGCCAAATTTATCGATAAAAATGGAAGCGGTTCGTTGATAAATGCAGTCTTGGCAATGCAATGGGTTGCGGATCCTGATGGTAAAGCTGAAACTGATGACGGCGCAATGGTCGTGAATAATTCGTGGGGTGGACAGCTTCCCTCGGTCAGCGACGATCCAAATGACAATGTACTTTGCCAAGCTGTTGAAGCGTGGGCGAAACTGGGCGTGACTCCGGTTTTTGCTGCGGGAAACGCTGGACATGATCCCCAAACAGTAGAGACTCCAGGGGCTTGCCCATTTGCCTTGTCAGTCGGTGCTACCGACATAGACGATAAAATCGCGGATTTTAGTTCTCGGGGACCTGCTGTTTGGTCGACAGGAAGTATTACCAAACCAGATGTGGTAGCACCGGGTGTAAATATCAAGTCGTGCATGCCGGATGGAAAGTATGCCGAGCTATCGGGAACATCCATGGCCGCGCCCCACGTGACAGGTGTTGTCGCTTTGATATATCAATTGCAGCCTAAAATTACCGTAGGACAGCTTATTTCCGTAATAAAAGCATCAGCAGCAAAGATTGGTGAAGACCCCAACATTTATGGTGCTGGCCGAATCGATGCGTTGAAAGCGGCCCAATTGTTGGGCCTTCGATAGACATGAAAAAAGATATTATATTTTCAGCAAAAAATATTTCCAAAATTGAATTGCATCGACATTTAGATTGCTCTTGGCGCTATTCTACTTTGGTTGAACTTGCTATGGAATATAAAATTATTGATTCAACTTATTTTAAAGAAGTCGAAAGCAAACTCCTTGTCACACAGCCGATGGATGATCTGGAGACTGTTTTAAAAAAATTTACTAATGCCCAAAAGCTCTTAAAAAACGAAGCGGTTCTTACCCGGCTGACGTTTGAAACCTTAGAAGACGCTTACAATGATGGAGTCGGCATCCTTGAACTTCGTTACTCGCTTAACTTCATTCAAGAAGCTTGTGGATTATCTTATGAAAAGATTCACGCCGCCCTACTAAAAGGGATCGAGCTCGCCCAAAAAAAATATCCAATTGCCACCGGGTTAATTATTATTTTTCAACGAAATCAGCCTAAAGATCAGCTTAAGAAAATTTTAGATTTTACCATCCAAAATAAAAGCATATTTATTGGGGCTGATCTTGCTGACAACGAATCGGCCGCGGATCCCAATGATTTCAAATGGATTTTTGATCGACTTCACGAAGCCGGCATCCCGATTACAATTCACGCCGGCGAGACTCCTGATCGTGAATCTCCGCAAAGGGTCAAAGACTCGATTGAAATATTGCATGCAACCCGCATCGGTCATGGTATTCAGGCTATTGAATCTTTGCCTATACTTGAACTGATCAAATCTAAAAATATACATCTTGAACTATGTCCAATAAGTAATTCGTTAACCAAAGCCTTTGCAAATCGAATGGCTCATCCTTTTTATGAGCTCTATACTGCGGGGGTTTCAGTTTCAGTTAACTCTGATGACCCAGGAATATTCAATACGTATTTAAGTGACGATTATAGTTTCCTAATTCGCACGACTCAGCTAACTGCTCTTGATTTTGATAAAATAAACAAAATGGCCTACAAAGCATCATTTATTTCCGAAACGCTAAAGCGTGCGGCGATGCCTGGCTTCAGCACCCCATGAGGATTTTATGAATACTTTGTTTCCTGAAATTCAGCCCTTCAATTCTGGCTTATTAAAAGTTTCTGAATTGCATACTATTTATTTTGAAGAATGTGGAAATCCCAACGGGCGCCCGATTATTTTTCTTCATGGTGGCCCTGGAGGTGGCATTTCCGAAGAACACCGTCGATTTTATGATCCTAAAATTTATCGTATTGTACTTTTTGATCAACGGGGCTGTGGAAAAAGCACCCCTTTTGCCGAGCTAAAGGATAATACCACTTGGGATTTGGTCGCCGATATAGAAAAAATTAGACTTAAACTCAATATCGAAAAATGGTTTGTGTTTGGCGGCAGCTGGGGATCAACACTGGCTTTGGCCTATGGCATTCGGCACCCCGATCGCTGTTTGGGTTTTGTATTGCGCGGAATTTTTCTGTGTCGGACTTGGGAAATCGATTGGTTTTATCAGCGTGGTGCTTCACTTTTGTTTCCGGATTTATTTGAAGACTACGAAAATCAAATTCCTCAAAATCAGCGCGGCACTATGGTCAAGAGTTATTATCAGCAGCTAACCTCTAGTGATAAAAAATTACAGCTTGAAGCCGCAAAACGCTGGAGTATCTGGGAAGCCTCGACCTCTAAATTGAAGCAGGACAAGGGTTTTATCGATGAATACGAAGAACCAGAAAAGGCGCTGCCCTTTGCGCGCATAGAATGTCACTATTTTATGAATAATGCGTTTTTTACTTCCGATAATTACTTGCTAGAAAACGTAAATAAAATCGCCCATCTTCCCTGTTTTATTGTTCAAGGCCGCTATGACGTAGTTTGCCCTGCTAAGAGCGCATGGGAATTACACAAAGCTTGGCCGGGTTCAAAATTAACTTTTGTGGCGGATGCGGGCCACTCGGTCAGCGAGCTAGGTATTCGCCACGAGGTCATAAGTGCAACCGAGGTCTTCAAAAAGCTATAACTCTAGTGCTGTTTTTGGGGGCAAGTGGTCGCCCCATAACGAAAAGTTATACATCCTTAAGATTTAATCGTCTTGTCGTCTTGCTACTTTCCTTTGTACACATGCCTCCCAGGGGATCAGCTCACGCTGATAAATCAAGGGGGATAAAATGTCTAAAGGATCAGGAAGCGCATTTTTAAAGAGTCTATCGGTTTTAGTCGTCGTTGTCGGCATTGTTGCGTGCGCGCCGTCAGCAAAGTATCAAAGCGGAGACGCCTTGGATTCATCGTCAAACGCTGAAACCGCGGGAATTATTGGCGGCCAAGAGGTCAAGCCAACTGAATCGGCGGCGCAAACGAGTGTGATGGTCTATGATACGGCTGCAAAAGCCTTATGCACGGGCTCACTTGTTGGAAACAACATCGTACTTACTGCCGCGCACTGCTTGGGTCAGGATCCACGTCGACTCTTAGTTGTGTTTTCCATGAACTTATCAACAGCAAAAAAAGAGATGACTCGGCCAGTAGTCGGAGCCGTCGCTAATCCATTATGGAGAACCAACAGCAATAAACCAAAAGACAACGGTGATATCGCACTTATCAAATATGAAGGCCCAACACCAGCAGGATACAAAGCAGTTACTTTTTTACCAAATGTTTCAGCGCTTAAAACTGGTTCTACAATCGTATTGGCTGGTTACGGATTATCTGACGGAGTGAAAAAAACCGGAGCCGGTGTTTTACGTGAAGTTATGACGACAATTGCAAACTCACAATTTTCGCCGACGGAACTAGAAATAGAGCAGCGACAAGGTCGCGGCGCCTGTCACGGTGATTCCGGTGGACCCGCCTTTGTGCTAGCAAATGGTGTTTATTATTTATGGGGAGTCACTTCACGTGGTGATCAAGACGTAAAAGATCAATGCAGTGGATTTAGTATTTACACGGACGTATTAGCCTACACCAAGTGGATTCAAGATACGGCTCGCGCGTTGATAATTGCTAATCAATTTAGCTTTCCACAAACAACAAAAGAACGCATTTTTGGATCTGGCACTTATTACTAAATTAAATTTGGGTCGTGCTAGGATGGTGCGACTTTTCGATCTGTTCTATTTAGCATGCGAGCTTATATAGGTAGCCAAGGGCCGCGCGTTATCAAAATGAATGCGATGCCCAGCTGCCGTAATAATTTCTAGCGGAATATCAATTCCGTCTTGTTTCATCTGCTGCCAAATATCAATTAATTTTCTGTCGTTTCCACCAACAACCCATGAAATTTTCTGTCGGTATTTTTTTAACAATGGACGCTTGTCGCTTTGTTTAGACAGCGACCAGGCTGTCAGGGCCTTGGCTAAAAGATCGCGCCGAAATAAAGATCCATCGCGCTCTGGCTCGATCGCGCCGCCAGCAAAAGCCGGTTGTTTATTCCATTTCTGAATAACTGCCGCCCAATCATCATGAAGAAACGAATCGGCCCAAAACTGATCACTGACTTCCCGTTCTTTCTTTTCGACATCTTGGGACGTTTTGAAACCTGGGTGAGTTGATATGCAAATTAAGCGTTCAAACAAACCAGGATTTCTTTCAAAAATATGCAGGGCCAGCCGCCCACCCAAGGAATAGCCTACTAAAATTTTTCTTTCGTTTTTAGTGTTTGAATCGATCCAATTCACAAATTCGGTTGCGACTGTATCGAACGAATTTTTGGGCCCTAGATTGGGGCGATTAAAATAATCTGGGACATGTATTTCGGCTTCTGTCTTAGTACCGGATAAATCCAATTTAACATTTACAACGACTTCTGCCCAATCGGTTGGAACGCCTAGAAACCCATGTAGAAAAATGAAATCAACTTTTGACATATTTATCCCACTCATTCCAAAATAAGTCCGTTTGTTCTTCGTCAGGATTTATTTCGATAATCCGGGGGCCTCCAGTAGAAATTTCGGCTGGGATGTCAGTCCAATTTTGAAAATTCCAACCCCACATTTTCGCCCAGTTTTCAAAACCCACTTTATGACGATTTAAAAAAATATTTTTACTGAATATTCGTTTAAAAATCATACCGCCACGATTATTGATAACCACTATGTTAAGATTTTTATTTTCAAGCTGTTCCGTAATCCACAGCGACGGCAAATCATATAAAGCAGTTAAATCGCCTACGATGGCCCAGTTGTCTTCGGTCGGCTGGGACCAGCCTAAGAATGTAGAAATTTGTCCATCAATACCGTTAGCTCCGCGATTTCCAACTATGTTTTTTGGAAAAACCATTTCATCGGCAGCCAGATCCCACATTCTGACTGGTAAACTATTGCCTAAATACACTCGTTTATTGTGCATTAATTTTGAAAGCCGATAAATCAAACTTGGTTCTGACCGCGGAAATCTATCAAAAAGCCGAACTAATTCGTAACGGTTTTTTTTATCTTTGTTTTGATATTCGGTTGGGTTGATGTTGATAGGTGCCACTATAACTCGGCTTAAATCATCAATATCGGTGTAATGTTTTACATCTCGGCTAAGTCCCGTAAAATGATTAAATCCCATCGACAGTACAGGTAAATCAGCCCGTTTGTCTTCTAGATCCCGCCAGGTGCGGCAGGTCGGCACCCCGCCAATTCGTAAGACGGCCGTGCAGATTTTGTTGTCTAGTAAATAATTGACCATCATTTCACCCGACTGAATCATCAGGTCTTTTAAGTCTGGGTGGTTTTTGATCCCCGAAATACCTTCGGCATAGATCGGAGCTTTCAGCATTTTTAAAAAGGATGTGACAGAATTTTTTGATTTTTCTGGCAACGTACTTAATATAACTACCGGTCGATGTTCCAAACAAAATTTTTGAATTTCGTCTACCATGTTTAACGGAAAAGATTCTGGAAATTTAATTCGCTCTTCGGTAAGGGGGGCAAATAATTCAATGGGCTCTTGATCAATCAATGGTTCTTTAAAACACACATTCATATGAATCGGTTTACGCCAGCTCAGGCCACGCAGCGAGATATGTGTATTTTCAGAGTCCAAATCAAAACACGCTTCAATATAATATGAAAAAATTCCGACTTGTTCAATAGTTTGAGGCGACCCCGTACCCCGATAGGACTTGGGCCGATCAGCTGTAATTATAATCAATGGCAAACTTGAATACGTTGCCTCGACTGCTGCTGGTAAAACTTCGGCGCAGGCCGTGCCGCTCGTTGTGACCACAGCGACGGGCCGGCGAGTGGAAGCGATTCGCCCTAACGCAAAGAACGAAGCACTTCGTTCTTCAAAAAAATGATAAATTTTTATAAATGGATTTTTGTAAAACGTTTCGATCAAAGGCGAATTTCTGGCCCCTGCACAAATACAAAATTCTTTGACTCCAGCTTTCAACAACGAATTGATGATTTCAGCTGAAAGTTTCATATTAGTCATTAGTTCACTTTCTTAGACGCGATTTTATGCGCGACTTAATCTTGAAAAAACAGTCCCTTCACAGAATCAATCTTTTTAAGGATTTCTGCAAATTCTTTTTCAAAGATACTTTCTTGGACAACCCCACAACCTGCAAATATTTGGACATCTTTGCCAGACCAATCCCACTTCCTGATCGCAACCAATAAAAATGTCCGAGATGAATTTTCAAACCCCCAAGGAGCTCCAAAAAAATCGCGCTGCGCTTGATTGGGAAACTGACTGAATTGTTTAAAGTAGGTGGTTCGAGGATAAATGCCCAACGCGGGCGTAGGATGCAGTTTTTTAATCAGTTCATCAGAGGATATTTTTTGGAACAATCGCGCGCTGAGTTTGGTTTGCAGGTGATTAAGCCTAGGAAATTGAACGACGCCGGTTGCTTGAACAGACACAGCTCCAAGGCCCCCAAGTTGTTCCGTCAGATCGTCCACAACAAACTGATGTTCATTGCGTTCTTTGGGATCATTTAAAAACTGCTCAGGATCAACGTCTTTTCCGGAAGTGCCGGCTAAGGCCATAGTCGTCAATTCTAGTTGGTTAAGATCGAAAAAAATTTCAGGTGAAGCACCCATAAAGCCCGCAGACCCGCTCCATTCGCCGTAGGGATACAGGGCATCTGGCAACTGAAGTAACTTTAGCAAAAGGCTTAGTTTGTGCCACTGGCTTAGCTGACACCGCAGCTGTCCTGTTTGCCGCGCGATTGGTACGAATTTTTTTAGTTGTCCTGAAACGATCGCTTGATGGCCTAATTCATAGGCTTTTTCAAACGGTGCCTTATCAAAAGAATTCCAATCAATGATAATTTTTTCTCTGTCGTCTAATGTATTTTCTAGCATTAGATCTAACACTCTTTTAAATTCTACTAAATCCATATCCCATTGATTTTTATAGTGTTTTCTTGAAATGGCTGACGTTAGAAAATCAGTTTTAATAGAACACGAGGGCGCAACTGAATCCGACGCTGAATTCGACTCAGTACCATTATAAAGCAATGACCAAATTCCCTGTCGACGGACAAAGGCACCTTCGGTTAAAAAGTTTGTAAATCGTTTTATTTCTATGATAGTGTGCCTTTTCACAAGATGTTACTTGGTATGGTAGTTAATTTAATCTTCCGCTATTGATTTAGCAGGAATGATGCTAAAATCG
>JAYVPD010000176.1:0-18739 GCA_043757515.1 Pseudobdellovibrionaceae bacterium | reverse complement strand
AAATTGAGCTGACGACGATTTTTTACGTCGAAATGTTATGAAATTTCAGTAGATTTCAAAACTTGATGACAGAATGATGACACGTTGATGACAGATTTCACTCTGAAATTAACTTCAAATTTTGAATCAAATATTTTGAGCGGGAGACGGAGTTTTAGTCTTCCCCAGATTCCCCCTCACAGACTATCGAAATTCAGAGACCCTAACATATGAAAGAAGGTCTTATGAATGGAGTCGTGCAATTTATCAGAAGTTTGGTTTACGTTGCCATTATGCTAGGTGCGGCTGGCACTTTGGTTGAAGCTACTGGTTGTGTTGGACGTGAAGCTGCCAAAGCCCATCAGCATGGTGGCTTGAGCTTTAGGTGTCTGAACCAGCAGCTTGTAGGAAAATGACTACCAACATTGATGGAGAACCAAAATCCCGAAATTTACATTACCCTTATTTTGCTAAGAGCAAACTTTTTGCATTTCAGAATAGTGGCTATCATCCAATTTCTTAATGAGCCCAAGAACGTCTTCTACAATGTTTTTTGATTCGGCAAAGACGCTGTCCGAACCAACTGAAAAGACATCCAGGCTCTTAGAGTGTGAATTTTTTGAATCCTGTTTTTGCCAACTTTTAAACCTTCACTTTTTAGCTTTTCAACAAGCCTGGGTAACCCGTAAGTCCTGCGACTATCTTCCCAGTGCTGTTTCAGCTTCATAGCTAGATTCTCATTCTCAACCTTGCGATTTGATGCCGGGCGACTTCGCCAGTCGTAATACCCGCTGCGACTGACTTTTAGAACACGACAGCAGCGATTTACATCTTGCAGCTCAAACGCTAATTCTTCGACCATCTGGAATTTTATTTCAGATGGTCCTGCGAGAAAAAAGCCGCAGCTCGTTTCAAAATATAATTTACCTTTTTAAGCTCTTCGTTTTCGCGCTTCAAACGCTTGATTTCTTCAGACTCAGGACTTGAATCGAACTTCTTCTCTAGGTCCTTTTGCATTTCAAACTTGTACTTATTTTTCCAGTTATGAATGGCGTTGTTCTTCAATCCCAATTGTCGCGAGGCCTCAGCCATTGACCCCAGCTGGTCTGCTAGCTTCAAAGCCTCAAGCTTGAACTCTTTGGTGTACTTCTGTTTCATTCGGACCCCTTGTCTTTTGTGTGTTTACCACAAAATCTCCTGTCCGTAAAATCGGGGTAAGTTCAGACTCGCCACTTTAAAATTGAAATGAAGAATTAATTTTTAACTTCCGGGTATTTTGTTCTCAAGTATTCTCTCCAACCTTCATTAAAAATTAAAAACTGATCATGGCCGCCAAGGGCTTTAACGATTTTATCATTCGTGCTGATTTTGACATCTGACTTATCTGGAACTGTTTGATTTTTAAATAGGTTTAATACAAACTCTTTGCCTTTTTCTTCAATCATAAATTCTATGACTGTAGCCGCTGTCGAATAATTGCCCTTTGATAGGGATTCGAAAATTGTTGATGGTGTGTCTTTGCCCGTTTTGATTTGCGCGCTCCAGTCATTTAGTTGTCCGGCCACGTAAGTCGCAAAACCTTCATCGAACCAATGGGGACTGCCTTCATCTGAGACTCCATAAATACAGTTGCTGGACGCGGTTGGATCAACTATTTGGTAAACGTAAGAATGAACCATTTCATGCTTCACTAAAGAATGCAATTTTACTCGAGATCTTGATTTTTCAGTCCATGATTTTTGGCTTAAGATTAAGTTGTCAAAATTTGTA
The DNA here is from genome assembly GCA_043757515.1 of Pseudobdellovibrionaceae bacterium. GTDB lineage: Bacteria > Bdellovibrionota > Bdellovibrionia > Bdellovibrionales > Bdellovibrionaceae > UBA2316. Next base: position 16,990 of record JAYVPD010000176.1, on the reverse strand, counting down.
TGCGCCACTCCAACAACCCAATCAGGAGTTTTTTCGTTAATAAAATTGTCTAAATTTTCCCGCCCTTTAAGCAGAAATATTGTATATGTCGATTTATATGTTGTAGCGAAATAGTCGTTTAATTCTGTAGTAGCAACTTCGGCTGCTTTCAAAATACTATCTGCCTCGGCCTTTAGTTCCGAATCAGGAAATGCAACAATTAGGTTTGGAAAAATTGTCGATTGAATTCTAGTAAATGGCAGCTCAGAACAAGTGTGCTTCTTGAAAACAGCGAGAGGATCGACCGAATCCGTTGATTTAGCAGTCACACACCCCCAAACCACAAATATAGAAACTAAAACAACAATTTTCTTCATTGAATACCTCTGACGAATGAGCTGCAAGCAATGAGCCACATTCAGGCCGACGGGATAAAGCACAATTTCTCTGATTGTGTTGATACTAAGTCAACATTACTCAAAAGATTCGTCGACGTTTCAAATTGAGATTAACTTTTTTCAAGGCCCGACCAAAGCCCAATCAATTATTGCCACCCGCAATGCACACAACCAGAGCTTTTCTGATTCCAGATCACCTGTTCGATAATACGAACACCCCTGTTTTTCACGGACAGCAGTTAATTACTTGAATTTATTAGACTAATAAAACATCACTGTTCGCACTTACGACAAAGACATTCAATATGATTGCAAACTAGAGACGATTTAAAAATGATTCCAAATTTAGCTCTTTGAGCATCTTTCGACACAACCAGTCCGAAATAGTAAAATACCAATTTGGATAGCGCGCGCGAAGATTTTGAGTTCGAACTATTTTAGCTTCAAGCACCTTGCTGTCAAAACCGGCCCATTCGCCTAACACAGGGTAAATCAAAAATCCTACGTTTGCGCCATAATTAGGGGCAATCAGTTGAATCAGAGTTTGTTCTGTTTTTTCGCGGGACCAACCCTTTGATTTTAGGAACTCTGCAACCTGCTCATAGTCCCTTTCACTAGGTTCCGTGTCCAAGAAAAATAATTCCGCCAGAGCAAGCCAAATCTGTTTTTTTGTGATTTCAGCTTCAGACATTGCTTAAATCTAATAATATTCAAATAAAATGTAAAGGTCCATCTGGCCGCCGTCAAAAAGGTTTGGTGACAGCCCTATCTGCAGATGCGTAAACTAAATCATAATTACGTGGACAATTTTGGGGGAAGATAGTGTGAAAACTTTTTTTAAACTGACTATGATTTTTCAATTAGTATCAATTTGTTTGTTATCATCCTTTGCCTTCTCAAGTAAAATTCCAAATTCTACAGACCTTGTTCAGCCAATGATTGTCAATGGCGCTTTAGTTTCCGAGACTGATCCCGTCGCTAAAAGTACAGTACTTTTAATAGGTAAAATTGGGCGTGCATCGTTTACGTGCACCGGGGTTCTTATTGAGCGAGATGTGATTCTTACGGCTGGACATTGCTTAGGAGCCCCTGGTTGGGCAAGGCTAGAAGCCCACTTTAAAATCGATCGAGATAAAAAAGGGCCTGTCATATCGGTTATTAAACAACTTCGTCCATGGGCCACGCAACCTTTTGATCGCATCGCCGATCAGGATGATCTGGCCGTGCTTAAACTTAAAACTATGGCACCTGCAAACTATCAAACCGTTGCACTCTTAGAAGATGTTTTATGGTTAAAAAATGGAATGACACTGACTCAAGCTGGCTACGGAAAAAATGTTGTGAAAGATGCGACCTTTGGCAAAAATGGCGTCGGTGTTTTACGCCAAATTCAGCAAATCGTAATCAATTCACAATTTGGCCAAAAAGAATTTTTAATGAGCATTGCCGGTGGCGGCACCTGTTCTGGAGATTCAGGAGGACCAGCCTATTTAAATAGTAATGGTCAACTTTTATTAGCCGGTATCGCTTCACGGATGAGTAAAAATAATCGGGTCATTGAAAACGGAAAAGAACAATACTATTGCACAAATGATATGATTTTTACCTTGGTCCCCGCTCAAATCAACTGGATACGGGCCAATATACTCGCGCTCAAGTAGTTTTAGCGAAATTGGGTGACTAGATAGCTCCTATTTGGTACCCTTATCGACTGAATGAAAATCGTCCATTTACTATCTCAAGTCGAACTCACCGGGGCCGAAGTTTACGCCATCGATTTAACTGATGAGTTAATCAAACTGGGTCACACATGCTACATTGTAAGTGATAAAATTCATAAACGCACTAAGGCGACATTTATCCCGCTGACCATTCACGATGCTACGTTTTTTAGGCGATTGCGCAGTATTTTATTCCTAAGACAGTTTATTAACTCTAATAAAATAAGCCTAGTCCATGCTCATTCACGGGCGGCTGTTCGAATTGGGTTTTGGGCGACTCGATTTTCAGGCTGTGCCTTAGTTTCCACTTTGCATGGAAAACAACATTTTTCGTATTCAAAAAAACTTTTCAATATTTATGGCGAAAATATTCTAAGTGTTTGTGAAAATATTAAACTGCACTTTACTAAACATTTTGGTTTTCATGAATCCCAATTGCAAATCACTCGAAATTTTTTAAATACTGATTTTATTGATGGGCTGACTAAAAAAACGTCGACTCTTTATTTGATCGAACCGCGACCAAAAACGATATCATTTTTAGGGCGCACAACGGGCCCAAAAGGGTTGAATTGGGAATACCTTATCAATTCCTATGTAGAAGGTTGGTTAATTAAATTTCCGGACGTTTTATTTCAATTTGGCGGCGGTGAAGTATCCTTTTTTTCCGAGGCTACTCAGCAAAAAATCAAACGATTAACGGCCGCTAATCCTAATCAGTTCAGATTTTTAGGCAAAATGGATCACTTGTTCCAAACGATTTGCACTTCAGACATTATTTTAGGGTCTGGACGGATTGCCATTGAAGGTTTGTATTTGAAAAAGACGGTTCTAGCTTTAGGTGAAGAGCTATATCTCGGCCGAGTTACCCCAAGTAATTTTACGCATTCTACAGAGTCCAATTTTGGTGATATCGATTCCGAAGTTAAATACACAGTGGATTACGAACAGCTCAAAAAAGATGTTGAAGCCACTCTTATTGAAAAAGATAACGGCGTGCTTTTTGAAGATGCGGATAGATTGCATTCCATTACTATGGCCTATTTCAACAAAGATTTTGAAGTTTCTCAGATGATTGAAACCTACGAGTGGGCTTGTTTTAAACGGCGCTACCCCGGAAATATTCCAATTTTGATGTATCATCAAATTGTGGATCCCGAATTTTCATCGCCTCACAAAATATATGTTACAGAAGCCCGCTTTGAAGAGCATCTTAACTATTTAAAATCCAGTGGATTTACTGCAATCACTTTTGGTGATTTGAAAAAAATTAGAAAGGATCCCGAATCCAAAGCCATGCCAAAAAAACCAGTGATTATCAGTTTTGACGATGGTTATGAAAACAATTTGAAAAAAGCGGTGCCGTTGCTGCAAAAATATCAAATGCGTGCGGTGTTTTACTTATTGGCCAAGCCCCATGAGACCAATTTTTGGGATGCTAATAGCGGCGCCCCTCTACTTAAATTGCTTGATACCGAAGAGAGACGTGAACTATCGAGCACAATGGAAATCGGAAGCCATGGATTCAATCATGAAAAACTCTCGACCATGAATTTTGACGGGGCTCGAAGAGAAATGGAGGACTCTAAGTTCAAACTTGAACAAGAACTGGGCGTCCCCATTTATAGCTATGCCTATACTTATGGAGATCGTTCAGATCGTGACATCTATTTGGCAAAAAAAGCGGGTTATGATTTTGCGGTGAACACAACTCAGGGTGTTTTACATTTTGCGGACAATCCACAAAATTTATTTCGAATTTCCATCTTTCCAACGGATACAATCCGAGATTTAAAACGCAAAACTCGGTCGTGGTATCGATTGTATTACCTTAAAAAAAGAAAAGAATAGGTCTGGTTTATCAGCACGGCGCCAGCGTAAGCTACCAAATTCAATATCACTACCTGAGACCAGGCAAATAAATGTGAGCCCGATTCACGGGCCTGAATGGCCACTGTTGACATACATTGCAGCGCGACCATAAAGAAAAATATCAAAGCCAGAACACTTCCGACGGTAAATATGGGTTTACCATCTGCAAACGTAGCTTGGTTCATTATCTGTAATAAATCCTTTTGCTGTTGTTCTTCTTGTGACGTGACTTTAAAAGTCACTGCCAATGAAGAAACAAAAACTTCGCGCGCTGCAAACGCTGAAATCAGTCCCACGCCCACACGCCAATCCACACCCATTGGTCGAAACACAGGCTCCATAAAGTGACCCAACTGCCCGGCATAGCTGCTTTCCGTTGGTGGCGTCTGTTCATTCACCCGCGGAAATTGCGTTGCAAGCCACAGTATGATTGCAAACATTAAAATTATGGGACCCGCTCGCACCACGTACGATTTTGTTTTTTGAAATGCTTGCTTTACTATGACTCGAATCCTCGGCCTTCGATATAGAGGCAGCTCCATCATAAAAAATTGATCTTTAGATGGTTTTAGTATTTTCGACAACACGAACGAAGCGATTGCCCCTAATAAAAGGGCCCCAAAGTAAAGCCCAGCTAAAACAAAACCAATCAATAATGCGTTGTCTGGAAATAAAAAGGACAACAAAAGGCCATAGACTGGCAATCGAGCCGAACAGCTCATAAGGGGAATGATAAACGAAGTAATCAAGCGATCGCGCTTTGAAGATATATTTCTTGTAGCCATCAGAGCGGGAACGGCACACGCAAACCCTGACAAAATCGGAACAAACGATCGACCACCGAGACCAATTTTTTGCAAAGGATGATCGATCAAAGCGGCGGCACGCGGCAAATAACCGCTGGCTTCTAAAAACCCAAGACCTAAAAAAAGAAATAAAATTTGAGGTATAAAAACAAGCACAGCTGAAAAACTGGCAACTAAGCCTTGCGAAATAAAAAGTGCTAAAAAAGAACCTGGAAATCGAGCCTCTAAGTGAGTACTAATGAATCCAAAACCAGCCTCAATCATATCAGAAAATGGTTTTGAAAACCAAAATAACGAAGCAAAAATTAAAGTCATAATAAGGAAGAAATAGATATAGCCAAAGCCACTTAGAAAAACCCTGTCCAATTTTTTGGTCCAGCTGTATACATCATTTGCAGCCGCGCCTGAGGTGACCTGACTTAAAATTTTGGTCACTTCTAATTTTGCCCTCTGAAAATCTAGATACGTCCAATTTAGTTTTTTCTTTAAGTTTGGTGTCGATAAAGCAGGGACTTCCTGGGCTACTATTAGATCCAAGCCTTCCCCAGTTTGACCATTGAATAGGAAAACTGGCACTTCAAGCAATTTAGAAAGCTTATTAAAATCTATATTCTTTTTCTGGATGATTAATAAATCATGCATCGTCAGTACAATGGAAAATTGAAACCCAGCTTCCTTCATTTGCAAAGCAAGAGTCAACTGGCGATCTAATTGTAAACCGTCGATAACTAGTAAACAGTGGGCCCCTTTTGTTACTTCATTTTCGTAAAGAACTTTGGCCGTGACGGCTTCATCGGGACTTTTGGCAATTAAACTGTAGGTTCCGGGAGTGTCTACATAGGTTTTATTAGAGCCAATTTTTGAATTTATAGGCCCAATTGAATATTCAATCGTAGATCCCGGATAGTTCACAGTTTTATATTGGGAACCAGTCAACCAGTTGTACAAAGTAGTTTTGCCGCTATTTGGTTGCCCAAGCAAAATATAGGTTGTCACTTAAGTTCCAATCGCTGAAATTCTTCGTTCCTGAGGGCCACATACAATGATTCAGACGAAACAATCCACGGTCCATTGAATGGCAATCGTTTTTCAACTATGATCGTCATGCCTTCTAAAAATCCCATGTCATACAATCGATCTGTAATTTCCGAATCTAGCTCAGTAGTTTTGATTTTTTGAAGAACGTAAGGGGTATTGAACTGAACGGTCATAACCTAAGACTTACCTGGTGAATTCAATGAATTTAATCCATTTCTGAATTAAAGCCTTAAATGAAAATTAAATGAACAGTCATTTATTGGTCTAAAACGAAACAACAAGGGCTAATCTTTCGTCAATTGTTAATCTTGTTAACATTTTTAATGAAACTCGTTTTAAACCTAATAGCACCCATCCAAATCGACCAAGCGCCCTCTAGGAACCAAATCAGCCGCCCCGTCACAATTTGGAACAGGACTTCCTATTGCAACCTTCAGATCCTGGGGGCCCAAATGAACTTTACACAGATTCGACTGTCTATATTTTTAGCAGCTGTACTTGTTTTATCTTTTCAAAATTGCACCGGTAATAAATTCACTAGCACAGTAACCGACTCGGCGGATTCGTCTAGTACGGGTGATTTATCAAATTCTTCCTCCGCAACATCAAATACTTTGCAAGACAACAGCGCGCTTGACTGCAATCGTGGAATTTACAAATGGAAAGTCGGCAATAACAACTGTCAGGCTGGTTACGAGGGACTGCAGAGCGAAATGAATTCTAAAGTCATCCAAGATAATATTGTCCCAACGACCGGCCAAATCACATTGACCTGTTTTCAAGGTAAGCCTGTTCCTGTAACTACCGAAGGAAAAACCTGCTTAAATCACCCGCTCACTCTAGATGTAAATAGTCGTCCAGCCGCCTTGAAGTCCTATGTGGTGCCCTCTGACTATTCAGTATTTATTTACACAGGGGTACTATATGATAACTTTGGCAACAGTTCTGGTGGAACGCGAATTTCAATGTGTCTGCAAAAAATTGGCAGCGCCGATGCCAAGTGCGTGGCTGGTGAAAAAGATGGCTCGTCCGCAGCCTATGTTCACTTAAACAATTCAAACGTTGAATTTTATGGTACTGGGATCACGCGAGGACCTAACGGCGAAGCTGTTTACCTATGGGATCCCTTTCGTCAGACCACCGACAGCGGTCAAAGCGCTGGGGTGATTGGAGAGTATGAGGCCTATTTTAAAACCGCAAGTCCAAGTAACAATTATGCCGATAATTTTATTGGAGTCGTAAAATTTTCAGTCGGGGTTCCTGAATTGGATATCCAAACCAAATACGAATCCACTTATGTCGTCGACTATGCCGCTCGCTATGGTTTAGGCTATAGTGGACTTAAAATGTCAGTTTCTTATTCTTGCAGAGATACCTTCGGTGGAAATTTGACTAATTTTTTGTATTATCCTTACTCACTTGGTTTTGGACCCGAAAATACTGAACGGCAATGTGGATACACGATCAAATCTTTACAATAGGGAATCACTTAATCGGCAATTTTTAGTAGATACGACTGCGTGGTAAGCGAAAATCCGCGGGCAAGGAATTCATACTCTAAATTCAGAACAAACCTCTACTTTCTTCCACCTTTTATCATCCTTGAGTAATGAATCTCAAAATAAGACAGGGACCCTCAATTGCACTCAATAACCTTATGATGATATTCGTTCACTGTCTCACTTTGATATTTAGTTATTTAATCTTTTCTTCGCAGCACTGCCTTGCGAAAAATTCATCTGATTCCTATTCCCATTTGCAGGTACTTTTGACAACAGACCCAGCTCTAAATTCGTCTTGGCAGGAATTTCAAACCTTTATTTCTGGGCAATTTGACGGATCCATTGTTAATTTCCCAACCGCAAAACAAAACGACGACCTAGAGGCTTACCAGCACAATACCAGAATAATTTCACGCCTCATTGACGAACTTATTTCTGGAGACTCCCGTTTCAATGAGAAAGCCCCTTTGGTAATTATAACGTCGGGTCCAAATGACAATCTCCATGCTACCAAACTAATACAGTTAGGCGCAGGCCTCAAAATCGCAAAAAAAATAGATCCTACTAGCAAAGGACTTTACCTAATTGTCGTAGAAGCAGGCATGGTGGAGCTCGATGGCAAATCAATCTCAAAACTTGCGCAAAGACTTTCACACGAGCTAGGCCATATAGCTGCTGGACATACCGAAACAATCGAACAGGAAGCTCTACAAAACCAATTTTATCAGCAAGCCTCACGACAAATCCACCGAGCCACCTATGAAATCGAAGCTGACCTTATCGGGATCGATCTTTTAAAAGGAAAATACTCTCTTAGAGTTCCCATTTCAAATTTAGCCTCAATTCCTATTCCCGAAAAAGAAAAACCACTGTGGCAAGTTCCTTTTGAATCCCATCCCATTCCAGAATTTCGATCAGCAGCCGCTACTCTTAAAACCGCTTCAATCTTAAACAGAAATCCCGAATTCGATATTCCTGACGGTCCAGTAGAACCTAAATTGGCCTTTACTGCGCTTTATTCTAGATACAATGGAAAAACACCAAAACAATTGATTCAAACTAGCAATCGTCTTTCTGATCTAATATTGGTTTCTACCCCAGACATGATGTGGAAATACGATGAGCTAACAAAATCTCTATCAGGCCCAGATAGGACGGCCGTCCTCGAATTAATTTTCAAAAATTTTGAAAACAGGTACCTTGAAAATAAAATAAATCAAACTGACTATCTCGAACTACTCGCAAAAATGCCCAGATACTGCAAAGTTCTATACTTGAAAATCGAAGGACTCACTTTTGAAAATTGGATTCATAAAATACACTCAAACTCTATTAATGACGATCATCTTAAAAGCAAGTTTTCGTCACTAGATGGGTCGGCCGCTGAGGCACTATTTCAAACTGTTTTTTCATCAGTTGAGAATCAACTAACAATGAATAGACTTCTAAAATCCGGTCACTATCAGTGGTTCATTGAAGCCATTTTGGTTCCTATCTTCAAAAATACCCTTTTAGGCTATGTTTCATTTCCCGGTCCGTTTTTAGAAACTTTCCTTAAAAATTTACATCAATTAGATTTGCCTGGGACGAGTACCGAAGTTGACAATTTAGAAACCATTTTTAGACGCCATTACGTTGAAATAGGCAAAATGCCAGGCAAAAATGTAGCCCTCGCTTACTTTAAAGATAGGCAAAAACAGGTTATTGAAACAAGACTCGCTCTTGCACAAATCCCCTCTGACACTGAAATTGTGGATTCCATTCTGGCTGATTTGTATGAAAAAGACCCTCCGGCCCTGAGTATTGGAAAATCTATACCAAAATTGGTTGCCTTTAAATCATTTGATAGCCACGAAAAGAATAAAATAATTTGGGAAAAAATCGGGAACGATTTTGATCTTCAACTTAAAATAGTTAAAGCACTCAATGGAAAGACTGGCCCCCACTTTCAATTTAATATTGTATTTAGCGGACAAGACAACACTCTAACAAAAATGTTTTATCAAACACTTTCCTCAGGAAAACTATCAAAACAAGAGGAACTTTTTGCTTTCAAAGCTTTATTGGGCGTTCATCAAATTAGTGACCAACCCAAATTAGCGGGACTCATGGCAAATTACTTTAAAACAATTGATCCTAAAGAATGGTCAAATCTATTTTCTCTCAATCTGGCCCAGGATCTTATCCAGTTTAAAACCGACCGAAGCCAAATCTACTATTTACCGTTTTTTAAAGGACTAAACACAAGACTTCTTAATTTAATCAAATGTGCCCATTTAGCAAATCTAGACGTCCCTTTCGGTGGAAACGATTTAATTTTATTTTTGAACTACTTAAAAACTTTGGCGCATTATGGAAGTTACGAAATTGACGACACGACCATGCACGTTGGACCCTATTTGCTTTCGCAACTTTTGAAAAACAAAAGCTCTTTAGGCGGGTTTGATCAATTTTTAGCGGCCTTTGTAACAATCCAAACTGAATTAATAGAAAGAACTTCAATAGAAACGGCGCAGCTTATTGGTTCCGATCTAGAAGAAATTTCCCTTTATTTCGAAGACCACTTAATTCAAAATACAGCTAGGGCCACCCTTCTTGAAAAACACTCTTCAATCTTTAGCTATTTAAGCCCTCATTCGTTGGTAAAAATTTTTGAAGCGGAACTGGGGCAAAGACTTAAAATCGTTTCTTCGACTTCAAAGAAACAAACCGCACTTGATTTTTTCGCCGAATTGAAGACTAAATTCTATATTCACACTCGCGATTTAGGAAGTTATGAAACCCTAGTTGAGAAAAGCGTTTCACTAGCTGAACTTCAGCCTAGCGATCTCTCGGACTATTTAAAAACAGTCAATAATGGAACTTTATTGACTGGGACTTACAACTATAAAATTTCAAACGCCTTAAGAAAAATGAATGGTTTAATGGAATACTACCTTAGGCAAAGCGCTGAAGGACAATTCGAATTAATTCAATATTTACTAGATTTGAAATCTGAACTGCCCTCTTGGTTTTTAGTGGATCAAAAAATTCTGTCTCATAACAGAGAAGCCGGAAACTTCCTGAATCAAATCGCTGCTAACTTTCAAAAATTGAAATTTGATTTTCTTAGATCCAGCGATGAAACTAAAACACTAACTTTAAGTTTTTTCCTTAAAGGAAACCGGTCTTTACTTTCAAAGATCGAAGGTGAAAAATTAATTCAAAATCAAATTTTGATTTCTTCAAACCCCAAAGACAAAGATATCATATTGGCTATCTGGAACGCTATCAAACATACAGAATCTGAATTTTATTCGCTATTGGCAAGTCGCGGACTTGTTAAATCAATTCGTGAAGAATCAACGGATAAGAAATTGAAATCATCAAGTTCTCTTTATTCTTTGATCGTGCCTCTTGTTGAATATTTCGACATGCCGGGTATCAAAATTGCTCAATTACTATCTTTTTTGAATAGCGATGGTCCGAACGCAGAGTCAGATCTAAATCGATTTTACGAAAATGCAGTGCCAATGAGCGACTCTGAGGTTTTAAAAAGACTAAATGAGGTATACAATAATCAGTTTCCAAAACATTGGAAATACGTCAAAGCACTGGGTTTTGGTTCTGTCAACTTTGCTGTACTCATCGAAAATTTGCAAAATAAAGAGCAATTTGTTCTAAATATACCTCGAGCCAATATCCAAACTATTTCCACTAGTAGTTTTACTAGGTTTGATCGATTTCTTAAGACGTTAGAAGTATCCAGTAGTGCGATAAAAAATGAAGAATTAAGCTCATTGGTACAAACCCTTCGTGGTGTCGGGCGTTTTGTGCAGAGGTCCGTACAAAATGAATTTGATCGCAAAAAGGTTTTCAGTCGAACCCAAATGGCGGCAACTATTTATTCCGATGCTAGCAGCGGCTGGACAATTAAATCTGTAAATGCCCACAGTTTGGACAATCAAAATGTTATAAAAATGGACTTGGCCGGCGGGATCTCCTTGGCGAACCTTCAAAAGGGAAATCCTAAACTGTATTTGAAATCACTGAAGCTAATATCAAGTTCGCTTTCCAAACGGCTCTTTAATTCAAAATCCAACATTCGTTTGGCTACAAACGGCGACTGGCACCCAGGGCAATTTTTTGTGGATCATAAATCCAAACAAATCACATTAATAGATTTTGGACAGGAATCAGAAATTTCTGAAAAGGAACTTAAGTTAGCCAAAGATTTTTCAATTTTAATCAGCAACTCTGAATTTCCAGAAAAACTTCAGCTTTCGGATAAAGACCTATTTAACTATTTGAAAAATTCTCTTAAGGACGGTTTTGGATTTAATTTAAATGACTCAGAATTTGATAAAGTATCTATAGCTCTTACTGCAAAATCAAAAATAGAAAAATTTATAAAGCTACTAAGTGTTTTAGAGAACGTAAATTTTGAAGTCCCAGTCGCTTCGGGCAACTGGATAAAAGAATTGAATGCTATAATGACTATGGCGCAAAATTCATCAAATTCAAGCGTTATAGATGATATTAAAAATGAAATTGGTTCGTATTTTACAGAGAGAGTTAAGGGATTTAAAAATTTTAAAATGTACAAAGCTCGCCTTGTATTCGGCGAGCTAACGTCAAAACTTTTTGGCAGCATTGGAAATTTGTTTTCCGATCACAATCAGACTCAAACCTTAGAAACTAAAAATTCTTGCCGTTCATTTTACACTTCAACTTCGAAAAGATAGTCTGATCCGAGATCCTACGGGTGAACAGCCGCGGTTAAGTCAGCCTGCCAGGTAGCATTGTTATTCACATAATCAGTCATCTGAGCCGTGCTCCAACCAGATTGTGATTGAAAGGCCGACAAATCCTGGGCAATCTGGGATGACACTGTGGGATCCGTCATAATTGCTTGAGCCACAGCAGCCCCACCAAAAATATCGGTTGCGATTACAGTGCCGGCAACAATAGCAGCGGCATCAGCCGCATGAGCGGCAATAAAATCCCCCACAGCTTGCGCGCCACCAGTATACGTGGTTGCCCATAATGTGGTGGCACGTGCTAGATCCATTGAAGTATTCATACTTCCAGTAGAGGCAAAACTTCCGGCAATAAAGCTACTGACTGCATTCGCCCCGCCTGGAACATTCGCGGCCCAAAGGCCGGCTCCATAGGCCACAGCCATGCCATCATTAGGATTCAATGCTACGTAGCCTTTGATTTGATTAATGGCCGCGATTTGAGCGGCATCCTGCACCGCGCCTGGATTCGCAGCTCCTAATATGGCGGCTGAAGGAAAGCTGCTGTAAAAACTAGAAACATTCGTCGACGAAACCGCTTGAATCCAAACGCCCACACCGAGGCCAGAATTCATTGTCACTTCTGGATTTGAAACTAAAATATCTTTTAGCATTTTTTGCGACGTTGCAGTAAAAAGAGTGCCTCCAACTACAGTGTCTCCAGGACTTGTTGGAAACATTGAGGCTAACGTTTCTAATCCAGTTTGGGCTCGCAACATAGATACACCAGAGGGGTCATGGTTAACAGCGTTTTGAACCCAAGCATCTACGGTATTTGCGCCACTAAGACCAGTTTGAATTAAGCCATTTCCATAAACATTCGATAACAAATTCATCTGTTGCAAGGAACTCATTTGTGAAATGTAGCTCGTCGCGATTCCAGTCCAACTTGGGTTTGAAGCCATCCAGGCATCCGCGGAGGCAAACGGATTTGGAATTCCATTTCTAACGAAGTAGTCGTAAACAGCGCATTGTTCCACCGATCCGCAGGTAGTATAGGGCGTGGCGGGGTCGGCTGTAGTTGATAGAATTCCTCCAGTCGCAGGATCAATAGTCACCGGAGGCGGGGAACAGCCAATTGTGCAACCCGATGTAGGCGGTTGCTGTAAAACACGGCTGTCCATTGAGCAATCGACGATTTGATTCTGATCAGAAAACGTAACACTGATTGAACCGATTACCTGTTCTTTATAGGTCTGCCCTCGTCGAACTCCAGTAGCATCTTGTATTTTTTGTGTAGCATCTAATTTTAAAACGCCAACATAGCGATGAAGACCCAAAGCATTTTTTTCCGCAAATTGAGATTCCGTCACATAGAGGCGATCAATATAAAGATCTAAGGAGTCGTTAATTACACCGTTTCTGATCTGCCCTATACTTCTTATATCAAATTTAACATCAAAATCACCTGGATCTGGATTTGTTGGCCCTGCTGAATTGGGCGGAATTCCAACTATCGATACTCGGTCAACACTCATCGTGCAGACATTAATACTAGAAAGATAATTCTGCAAAATCTGACCAGTAGTGTTTACGGAAATTTTTCCCTCAATAACTCTAATGTCTTTGTATATTCCGCTAATAGTTCCTACTGAAACCATACTAATTACGGCAATTACTACAACGCCCACTAAAGATTCAACTAGCGAAAAACCTGAGTTTCCAATGCGTTTCATGTTAAACCTCATCGATATTTATTATATTTTGATCAACTTACAGCTTACAAATTTATTCTGGGCATCGAGTTCGAATTTCATTTTTCCAATTGTCTTTTCAGTCAATCTCGGCGACGTACCCGATCCTTCAGCTACAGAGTATTTCAAAAGAGCTTCGTACACATTCGGAGGATTTTGAACCACTGTATCCATGTAGACAGAATTTACATTAGCCCTTAACGTAGAATTAAAAGTGTCATTTTCAATATGACCGATTCCCCGAATATCAAAATGTATGGGAATTCTTCGAGGTCGAGTTGACGGTCCTGGGTCTTCATGTTCCGCTGGATCGGGAATGATAGCCAACCCCGATAAGTTTAAAACTTGATCAGATCCTACAGCGTTCATACAAAGGCGTGAACTTGAAAGGTTTGTCACCAAGGCAAGCCCGATAGACACGTCTGCGGCCTTAGAATTATTAGCATATGACATTTTTTGAGAGTGTTGAACTAAATTCATAAGTACTGCCGATACTATCGAAAAGAATGTACTTATAAAAAGGATTTGCAATGAGGAGCTTCCCCAGTTGTTTTTAATAAATTGATTCATTTTCCCCACCTCCCTTCACTATAAAACTTTTTATCGACAGTATTTATAAAATAATTAGTGAATTACCAATTTAATACATTTTCGAAATATAAAGCTTTATTTTGCCCCTGAATCTTCTTATTTTGAAACGATCTTAATATGATACTTTTAAGTCTGGCGAAAGTAGCTAATTTAGCTAAAATTGATTGGAACTATTTCACTTTAATGGGATAAATAGATTACATGAATCAAAAAGGGTTTACTTTAGCGGAAATGCTCGTATCGGTCGTTATCATGTCGATAGTAAGTTTCGGCATATTTGCAACCATTCGAAGTCTTACTAACGGATCGGCCACTGCCGAAACTCGCATTTCTCTGTCTTCCAATGTCGTATTACTTCAAAAAGTGCTCTCCAATGGCCAAATTTGTACTAACGGAATTGATAAAACAAGTGCCGTTCCTATTGATTTTGCAGCACCCGCTCGATTTGACGTTAGTTTTAACTTAATGGGATTTGGACTTTTAAAAAAAAACACAGACAACACAACAATTAATTTTTATATTGATGAAGTGTTTGTCGACAGTCCCATTTTTTATGGTTTGTCGGCTACCAATCAGAAAATTTTCATCGGAATCTTGAAGATGTCTGCCACTCAAAAAATACAAGAAAATGGTGTTACAAAACGAGGCCTCAATTATAAAGAGCGAATTGTGGGGGCATTCACAATAACTTTGGCTGATGACAAGACCATTGTGGACTGCAAGACGTCACCACGAAGCTTATAAAGTAGTGCTAGCGCCCTGGCCTCTGGTTTCTTCAACGCTGACTTGCACCTTTTGAACTCCATAGACACTGAGCTCTCTTTTAATACTTGTGGCAAGAAGCCTTGAAAGTTGCTCGACTGAAGTATTATTTACGGCCAATCGAACGACTTCATTTTTGGGAAACACATAAAATCGATCCCGAAAGCGAACTTCTATCGATGGACCCTTTTCTGTAAATTTCATATCTTCATGCAACGCTGGCAACAGAACCATTTCATCCCATTCGTCTAATTTGGCTTTGATTAATTTTTTAAAAATATTAAAATCTACAAAATAACCTTTTTCGATCATTTGGGCATTTTCAAAAGGAACGCCAATATTTACTTTTACCTGGTAATTGTGTCCATGTAATTTTTCCGCCGAGTGTTGATCGAAAATTAAAAAATGAGCGGACGAAAATTTGAAATTTTGTTTGTGCAGATGTAAGGTAGTAGTTTCCATTTGGCTGATTCTCCGCTAAGTACTATATTTCTTAATATATAGAAAGACTATTCTAAAACGAGGTTCCTGTGAAGACTAAGCTCAAATGCCCTTCAAAAATAGAGATTAAAAAGACGTTTGAAATTGAATCGGCTCGTTTTTTACCATTTTTACCCAAATCCCACCCTTGTTCACAGACTCATGGCCACAGTTTTAAAGTTACGTTGACCTTTCAGGGCTCAATGGATGCCAAGCTTGGCTGGCTTCTGGACTACAATGCCATCGATAAGCTGACAGCGCCCGTTTTGAAAAAAATAGATCACAGGCTTTTAAACAAAATCCCTGGTCTTAGCAACCCTACAACCGAAAATCTAACCATTTGGATTTACAATTCATTAAAACCAAAATGCGCTGGATTGATTCAGGTCACTATTAAAGAAACCAGCGATACGGAATGCTCGTATCCAATCAGGGTTTAAAAACCTAGAGCTTTGCTAAGGGCTGACCCATTTTGACAAAATCGCTGATCACAAGTTTATTTTTGTAAGTGGCCATGAGTTCGCGATTGTAAATAGCAATTACAGTACTGCCCATTTTAAACATACCTAACTCTGCGCCTTTTTCGATTGGCATGGGGTTCTGATAGACTTTATTAAATGTTTTGAGCTTCCAGTTTGTAAAAACTTTTCTGTCAAAACTCAAAATAATGGAACCGACGTTCGTGGCTCCTACAAACACTACTCCGACTGGACCATTTTCAGTGGCGATTTCCACGTAAATCCGTTCGTTTTCTGTGTAGAGTTCGGGAATGTTCTGAAGGGCCCACTGATTCACCGGCCAAAGATCGCCAGTGCAATATTGAATTTGGGTAATGTACCCAGTAACCGGAGAATGAACTCGATGGTAGTCCCTTGGGGATAAATAGTAGGTAATAAAATAGCCATTTGTATACTTTTCGCGCGCGTCCGCTATTTGAATAAGCTTTTCTAACGAGAAATTTTTACCCTTGGCCTGGATCATCGTCGTATGACTTATATCTCCAAATTGGACAATCTGAGCATCACATGGGTGAACCAGAAATTGATCTGACAGCGGGCGAGCGGACGCCTTCAATCGACGAATAAAAAAATCACCCAAAGAATTATAATCGTAATACGGAAATTCGGTTTCATTAAGATTGATTTGGAACCACTTTGCATAGATTAAATTTATTCGTATCTGAAGCGCCTTTGGAAATTTCTTAAAAGCCCACTTTCCTACAAATTTGCTCAGTCGTTTTCTTGGTAAAAGTTTTACAATCCACATAGAGGGATTCTATAGACTTGACTATAAGACTGTCAAAAGACTATCCCGATTCTATGACAAAAGTTTTCAAAGATATCAAAATAGGGCTTGATGACGATATTAA
>JAYVPD010000175.1:0-18773 GCA_043757515.1 Pseudobdellovibrionaceae bacterium | reverse complement strand
CCTGTGATTGTTTGCCCACTTGGATTTCCAGCGACTACTAAAGAAACATTTCCTCCCGGTACTCCAATTCCAGTGGAAACTATATTTCCATACGAATTAATCGTTCCTGAACTAATTGAAGCGCCGCCGGTACCATCGGCAAAAGTCAAAGTCCCTAAAACATTCAGTGTGCCACTATTTAGATTGTAGGTACCTTGCCAACCGTTAAACATAAAATCGTTGTAGGCCAATGGGCCTGGAACAATCGACTGACTGTAAGTACCGCTGCCATTGCCCATCGTGATTTTTGAGCCAGTAGTTGTAAACGTTCCAGATGAGGTGTAAGTCCAATTTCCAGAAAGTTGAATCGAGCCACTAAGAGTAAATGGATAGGTTCCAGTCTTAATTTCAATATTTGGAACATTTGCTAAACTAGAGGACGTCAATGTTTGTCCGCCAGAATTTCCCGCGAATTGAAGTAGACCATTGCCACCAAGGCCGGTGCCGGTTACCGATACATTTCCAAAAGCTTTTATTGTCCCCGAAGAAATGCTTCCTGAGCTATTGTAGCTATCATACAAGAAAAGCGTGCCATTGATATTTAAAGTTCCGCCACCAAGATTGTAAGAACTTCCATAGCCTGAAAATGAAACGTTATTGTAATAACCTGTTCCAGGTACAAAACTATGGGCCAAAGACCAGCTGCCATTGCCAAAAATTAGTGTTCCAGAAGTGGCCACCAAAGTTCCAGTGCCCGTGACACTCCAATTGCTTAGCGTCGAAACATTGGCATTCGGCATCGTAAATGATCCCGCAGAAACAGCAAGCGGTCCATTCAAGGAAATCGCAGCGCTCCCGCCGACAAAAGTGCCAGAGGCCTGGACATAGCCACCAGAGCCAATGTCGAGTGTATTTCCGGCCCCAGAAATCTGGGTTAATGTGCCTGAGTATCCCGTGTTGAGTGAAATCTTATAAGCTTGAACCGCGGTATTGATGCTAGCCGAACAACTATGCCCAGTCGCCAAACAGGTTCCGTCAAAAATCGCAAGGTGGGTAGCGGTTGTGCTATTGTTGGGATAGCCAGACGATCCATTGCAAGAGTTGTTAGTAATTGTTCCACACCAATTACCATTTACATTCCAATTGGCAGAAACTTTTCCAGTCCAGGTGTACGTATCCATTACATGAATTGTAACAGTGGCCGTAGCGACGCCGCCATGATTGTCAGTAAGTGTGTAGGAAAATGTTTCAACTCCCGTAAACGTTGAACTTGCTACTGTGTAGTTAACCGAGTTGCCTGAAATCGCAACTGTTCCTCCGGAGGTTCCTTGAGTCACACTTGTGATTGAAAATGTGTCTCCAGCATCGGGGTCAGAGTCTGCAACCGTCCCGCGAGAAGTACTGTCTGAACCCGTGACAACTTGCAAATTAATCAGTGCCGAGTTTTTCATTATTCTAACCGGACCATCACTATTAGCCACAGGCGATCGATTCACATAGAAGGAATACATTGAATTGCTTGCCGGATTGGTAAGCCCGGCAGCCTTGGCAACTACGGCCGTCTTGTAGTTAGTTGCTAGTGTCAACGGACAGGTTGAAAACGTAAAATTCGTACTAGCCGTATTTTGGGTAGCACAAGCCACGGTCGTTCCATCGCTAGCGTAGATTGTAACATCATAGCTGGTGGCTCCAGTCGAGGCTCCCCAGTTTATTTGTGGTAATAAGCCGTTACTCAGATAAGCATCGGCCAAGGCATCGCCTGCTCCTGTTATTCCTGTAATATTAAAAAATCCTAAATCATTATCAGTGATCGTCAGAGTGTGAGTTGAATTTGTCCCAAGCACTGCATTTGTAGGTGTGCCCAATGTGAAAATGGCTGTTTCACTAGCCTCACTCAAAGAATCATCGCTAATAGTAACGGAAATAGTCGCTGACGTTTGACCAGCGGGGATGGTCAGCGGACTTGTTGTGTTCACCGTGTAGTCGTTGCCGGCACCAAGTGTTGCAGTCCCGGAAAGCGTCCAGGGTACAATCACAGCCGCTCCCGAGGCCTGATCTAGGCTAAGAAGTATATTTACGGTTCCCACGCTTTCTGCTTGTGTACTTGAAACTAAAGCGAATTGGACATGGGGAGTTGCATCGTCATTTACAATTGTAACTTTTGCTTGGCTATTAGCCAGAGAGCAGTGAATCGCAGTCGATAAATTCACAAAAAAATCTTTGTTAGAGTTAAAGACAGCATTATCGATTATCGAAACTGAAATTTGTTTAGATAGACTTCCAGCGGCTATGGTTACCAATTGTGCTGAAGCTGCTCCATAATCAATACCTGCTACCGCTGTGTTATCTGTAGTCGACCAAAGAATTTGCGAGTCTAGCGAGCTCAGGCTATTTTGAGTCAAAGTTAATACCGCAGTTCCGGCGGCTTCGTTTACGCTAATGTCAGAAATAGCCACAATCGGCGCCACCTCATTATCAGCTAACTGAATCGTCATTTTATTTGGTTCTAAAGTTAAGGCTGAACTTGATGATGAGATTTCTAAACTATAAACCGCGTCGCCTTGATAAATAGAATCATCTATAGTCTGAAGTGTAAATGAGGCAGACAGCGAGCCCTTTGGAATTGTAAGTGATTTTGGAAGGGCCTGAAACCGTCCGGCAGGTCCGCTTAGCACCAGGTCGACTTCAATATCTTCATTTTGAACTTCGCTAGCCAGAATATTAAAAATCCCAAAGGATCCTTCTGATAAACTGACAGAGGTGGTTTGAAAATAAACTTTCGATTGAGAAACGCTGTCTACTGCGGGAAGTTTAGAAATATCTGCTGTCACTACACAGCCAGAAATCAGAAAAAGCCCGGAAAATAATCCCAACAACCTACGTACAACCATGCTAAACTTATCGGACTTTACATGACTAACCTAAAGTCTGACTTCTATATCAGCTTGTTTGAGATGAATATCGCTATCTCAAATTGAGAATTATTTGAAGATAAATAGGCATGTTCCAGAAGCAAACATGCCAAAATAAGAACCCGTAAATCCTACTTTAGGCGTTAATTTGAACTATATCGGTTAAAAATCGTTTCGATTTCCATTCAGTGAGTTGACTGCGTAAATCTTTTGCCAATCGTGCTACCAAATCTTGAGGAGTCATATCGTTTTGTGCGGCCATAAATTCGCCAGCCAAAGAACTGACTTCGATTCGGCCTTCAAAGCCTGTCGGAACCTTTGTTAAATCTACCTGAAGGAATGCATCGTAAGGTACTTCATCCAATAATTTTTTGAAAACGATAAGGATATTCTCCTTACTTTCTGCTGACGCCTCAAACCCGTGGCATGCGATTTTAACATTTTCTAAATTTCCCATAAAATACCTCCGCTACATTACAACATTTGTCCTTTGAGTCGGATTGTCAAGTCGAGCAAATGCTCTTTACCATAGAGAACGGTCACAACCGTCCTAAGCAAAATTAATTCTTTTTCTGATATTAATTTTACTAAAACTTCACACAATCCAAGGCAGTTCTAAAGGTGGCAGAAAGGCGCTTGAAATGTGGTTCTTTCAAATTGAATCGATTTTTTAGAAATGGCATTTTTAATATTCGACAGATGTAATTCTGAAAATACCGCCACAGTTTCAACTGGGGCCTCGTGGTGATCTTGGCCGGCAATATAATCTATTAGCGTGGTAGTTATCCTTTCAAAAGACAAATTTATCTTTCCATCATTTAGCGTAAAAAGTTTTTTGGAAAATAAAAAATCTAAAAGCAAAATGGCCTCATCGCTTGAAATAAAGGTGCCAGAGTAGGTATGTTTTTTTTGACCAATTGAAATCGAGATTAATTCAAAAAAATAAAACACAAATAAATTTTCAAATTGTGGGTGATTTAAGATTAGTCTGGCTAAAGCCGACTGACATTCGAGTCGATTTTTAATGGAAATTGTGCTTGAAGCTGTTTGTTGTAATTCGATATTTTGGCAGAGGGAAAGGTATAGCCCAAGCGACGAATCAACGGAATATAGAATTCTATTGAAAATAAATTGGCGAGTCTCTTGACCTATAAATTCTTGCAAAATGGAAAGAATATGTTCGCTCCATTTATAGGATTCAAAATTCAAGAAAACTTTAGAAGTGGAACTCAGCGGTTCCCTGAAGTACACTTTTCGATTTTGGGACACGAGTGTATACATCCTTGCTACTCTTGGGCCGAGGCCCGCTAGTGAACCAAATATCATTTTAGAATCTGTCAAATAAGCAGTAACCAATGATTCCGTTTTAAAGTCTCGAATAGCGAGTAGATTAAAGTCTTTGACCTGTAGACTAACTAACGACTCTTTGATGCCTATTGACGAATTTGGATAGTCCCAGATGTTGAGCGCGTTTTGTGTATTTCTCATATTTCCCCCTGTAGCTTGGCAAAAGCAAAACGATGGCCAAAGTAAATTTACTTCAAATGAATTTAAATCGATATGGCGCAAGTGCTTATCTTAGATTTAGGAAAAATCTTAATCCTTAGAACCTAAACTAGTTACCTAATTTAAAAAGTTATATTATAGGGTAACCTAGTGATTACTCTAACTCGGAAAGGTAAATCTCATGTTTAATTTTATTTTGGCAAGTTTGATTTTGATATTCAATGTTGCTCACGCCGAGCCGCTAAGTCACCCCATTAAGCCAGACAAAGTTGAAAATAGTAAAAACTTGGAAACTCTAGTTAGCGATTATACAGAAAAGGTAAAAAGACTGGATGCCTTTTCAGCCGCGTATTTCAACATAGAAGAAAATTTGTCCAAATTTGGTGACTATTTATCTCCTGAATTGAAAGCGACCTCCAAAGCCTTAGTGACCGCAACCTTAAAAAGTTTAAAAGCAATTGATAGTGTAAGCCTGGATGAGGCACACAGGGTAACATACGATCTTTTTAAGGAAGATTTGGAAAGCTCGTTGAAAGGTTTTGAATTTCCAAGTGAAAATATTTCTATCGACCATAAGTGGACTCGACTCACTAATTATCTAGATGATTCAAGTCCCGGACTTTCTTCATTCCCCTTCAATACCGTTAAGAATTATGAAGACTTTGTATCTAGATCAAACGGGTTTGGACTTTATATTGACCGCCAAATCAAAGTACTCAAAGAAGGAATTCAGAAAAAAATAATCCTTAATTGCGCCGTGGCCGAAAAAGTACCAGGCACCTATGTAGAAGGACTGACCAAGGAAGTTGAAAAAAATCCATTTTATAGGCCTTTGGCAATGATGCCTAAAGATTTCTCTCAAAAAGACAAAGATAAAATTACGGCTGATTTTAAAAACATGATTGTAGTCAATATTATACCGGGGTTTGAAAAATTTGATAATTTTTTTAAAAAAGAATACTTGCCGAAGTGCCGTAAGGAATTTGGATACGGGTCGTTTCCAAATGGAAAAAAATGGTATGCCTATAATGTTATGGTCAACACCAACACAAATAAAACTCCCAATGAAATTCATAGACTTGGCCTTAGCGAAGTGGCGCGAATTAAATTGGAAATGATTAAGATAAAAGATAGATCTGGATTTAAGGGGAGCTTTAAAGAATTTTTAAAATTTAAAGTGGATGATCCAGCGTCTTATTTTAAGTCATCTAAAGAAGCCATTGATGCCTATCAAAGTGTCCGAAAAAATATTGAAGCGGCATTGCCAAAATATTTTAATCTTCGTCCAAAAGCAGACTATAAAGTCGTTGAGGCTGAAAATCCAGAAGCTCCATCTGGAATGTACAATCAACCTACAGAAATGAAGCCTTATGGTCGATTTGTAATTAATACGATCAACTTAAAATCGACTTCGATACCTGGCGTGACTACGTTGTCATTGCACGAAGCCGTTCCGGGCCATCATTTTCAATTGGCGTTGGCCTATGAATTAAAAGACAAAATTACTGAATATCAGCGAAAGGTATTTAATTCTAATGCCTTTGTAGAAGGCTGGGCTTTGTATTCAGAATATTTGGGCCGTGAAATGGGAATGTATAAAGACGATGTTCAATATTTTGGACATTTGTCAGACGAAATGTTGCGCGCGTGCCGTTTGGTTGTCGATACTGGGATTCATTCTAAAAATTGGAGCAAACAAAAAGCCGTTGATTTTATGGCCGCTAATTTAGCTGCCGATATTAAGGAAATTGAATCTGAAGTAGAGCGCTATTCAGTTTGGCCGGGTCAGGCTTTAGGATATAAGCTGGGTAAACTAAAAATCATAGAATTGCGAAAAAAAGCGGAAAAAGAACTTAAAACTCAGTTTGATATAAAAAAGTTTCACGATGTGGTTTTAGGGCAGGGGACGTTGTCCCTTTTTGTGCTCGAAAAGCGTGTAAACCAATGGATAGTCGATCAGAAAAAGGGCAAATCGTCCGCAGTAAACTAAATAGTTTATTGTCATACCTACGTTTTTTGAGTATCTAGATTAGAATAAATACTTAAATTATCGGCTTGGGAGTTTTAATGATAACTGAGAACGCTATGACAATTTTAAATGAAGAGCTTTTAGCATGGGTTAACGAAGCTAGCTCTTTGTGTACGCCTAAGAATATTCACTGGTGTGATGGATCAGAATCAGAAAATGAAATGATGATATCGCGGCTTTTAGCCTCTGGAACACTCGTTAAATTAAACGAATCTAAACGCCCAAATAGTTATTTGGCATTATCAGACCCGTCCGATGTGGCTCGCGTAGAAGATCGAACTTTTATTTGCTCGGAACTGGCGTCTGATGCTGGACCGACAAATAATTGGGTAAATCCAAGTGACATGAAAGATCAGCTTACCGGATTGTTTGCTGGCTGTATGACCGGGCGAACCATGTACGTCATTCCATTTTGTATGGGACCGATCAATTCACCGATGTCTCAGATTGGTTTTGAAATTACTGATTCTCCTTATGTCGTAATCAATATGCGGGTAATGACCAGAATTGGAAAAAATGTCCTAACTGCATTGGGCAATGGTTCGTTTGTTCGATGCTTGCATTCTGTTGGCGCGCCGCTAAAAGATGGTCAAGCTGATGTGACTTGGCCCTCTAATAAAGACAACAAATATATTGTTCATTTCCCTGAAGAAAATTCGGTTTGGTCGTTTGGCAGTGGTTATGGCGGCAATGCTTTACTTGGTAAAAAATGTTTCTCCCTTAGACTGGCATCGAACATGGGCCGTAAAGACGGATGGCTTGCGGAACATATGCTTATATTGGGCGTTGAATCGCCGCAAAAAGAAAAAAAATATGTGGCAGCCGCATTTCCAAGCGCTTGCGGAAAAACTAATTTTGCCATGATGATTCCGCCTCCAGAATTTAAAGACTGGAAAATCACAACAGTAGGGGATGATATCGCTTGGATAAAAGCCGATCGAAATGGAATTTTACGCGCAATCAATCCTGAGGCCGGTTTTTTTGGAGTGGCCCCTGGAACAAGTTTAAGAACCAATCCCAATGCGGTTCAAACAATTGCGAAAAATACTATTTTTACAAATGTCGCCTTGACCGAAGACGGAGACGTTTGGTGGGAGGGTCTGACAGACCAGCCGCCCGCACGATTGACCGACTGGCAAGGCCAAGCATGGACGCCACAGTCTGGGCGTCCAGCTGCCCATCCCAATGCTCGGTTCACCTCACCCGCATCACAATGTCCATCGATCGATGAAAACTGGGAAGCCCCTGAAGGCGTTGAAATCAGCGCATTTATTTTTGGAGGCCGACGAGCCGACACCATTCCTTTGATTACAGAAACCAAAGATTGGAAGCACGGAGTTTATTTTGCCTCTACAATTGGTTCAGAAACAACAGCTGCGGCAACAGGAAAAGTTGGGGTTGTACGCCGTGATCCTATGGCTATGTTGCCATTTTGTGGATACCACATGGGCGACTATTTTAATCATTGGTTGAAAATGGTAAATAGAACTGCTGAATTGCCGCCGATTTTTGTAGTGAATTGGTTTAAAAAAGATTCAAATGGAAAGTTCATGTGGCCAGGGTATTCACAAAATATGCGTGTTTTGAAGTGGATTTTCCAAAGAACCAATAAAGCGGTGGGGTCCCAAGAAACATTTTTAGGCTATCAGCCTCGACACGAGGACATGGACTGGAGTGGACTTGAAATGCCACAAGTGACTTTTAACGAATTGTCAAAGTTGCAGCCTAAAGAATGGGAATCTGAGCTTTTATCACATAAAGAATTTTTTCAAAAATTGGGGCATTTTCCATTAGTATTTATTGGCATTCAAGAAACGGCTTTATCCAAAGTTAAACAGGAACATTTGTCATTGATGCAGTAATCACACGATGACTGATTATTTAGAAGAGGCTGCCGCAAGCAGCCTTTTTGCTTTCAAATAGTCAATAAGTGGGGCCGCCAGAAGTACCCAAAATCCATAGTTAGAATATTTGTGAAAATCCGGACCAGAGAAACCCCAAATTTGAATTTCAGAAAAATCTAGATCGTAATGAAGCAATCGATTTATAAGCATAGGACCAGAAAAAATCAGAAGAAAAAATAAAGCTGCCCAGAATGAAAAACTTCGCAAAAAATTATTTTTATATTCGCCCCAGAAAATTAGAAAACTGCAACTTATAAACAATGAAGCTGCAAATAATGAAGCTAGTTTTTTAGGCTCAATGCCCTTGAAAAGCAATATTACAGCGGGAATAGTTAGAACAAAATAAACCAAATAGATTAGATATCGGTTGGGTGTTTTCATTGTGACCATATTATGGCAATTTCTTTAGCCCAGTCAAAAGCAAAAAAAAGGGAATTCTGCAGAATTCCCTTTTTTAACTAAATTAAAATCTAGAACTATTTTTTAGCTGTTAAATTTAAATTCAATTCAAATGTATTATTGATAATTTTATCAGCCGTTAACTCTTTAAAGATATTTCCAGATCCGTAAGTTAAGCCCCATTTTGTGCGGTCGATTTCTACCTTTGCCGTTCCCATAACTTTTCCATCTTTGGTTTCAATTTTAGCAGGGAATTCAAGTGCCTCAGTTTTACCGATCATAGTTAAATTACCTTTAACCATTGTTTTGCCGTCTTTTTCTTCAACAGATGTGATTTTGAATTCAGATGTTGGATTTTTTTCTACTTTAAAGAAATCGTCTGACTTCAAGTGTGTTACCAATTTAGTTTGGTAGTCTGGTTTTGCCTTTAGGTCTTCGTCAGTCAATGTAGTCATATCAATAGTGAAAGATCCACCAACTAATTTGCCGTCCTTCATTTCCACTTTCCCATCTTTTACTTTGATTTGGCCAGTGTGCTTGTCACCCATTTTTTTAGAGGCAACCCAGTTGACCGTGCTTGCTGCTGTATCAACCATTAAGGTTTCAGCTTTAGCTTCTGCTTTACCCTTAGTAGGCTTCTTTTTTTCAGCAAGACCAGTAGACACAAAAATTGCAGTCGCGATCAATAACAAATTCCTTAACATAAAATCTCCTTTTAATTTGTTTGTAATTTTACACCATCCTAAGACTGGAAAACATAATTGGCAATGCCTTCTTGTGTCTAGAGTTAGAAGCCCAAGTAATGAATACTGGTGCAAATACTAAAAACATAGATCACACTTATCAGAGAAGTATAAAGGAGTTTTCAATGAAAAAAATTATGATTATTTTAGGACTTTCATTTTTTGCAGTCTCGTTGCCATCGTTTGCTAATGATGCTGGTTGTGGTCTAGGATCTATGGTAATTAGCAAAAATTCCAAAGGATTACAGTTATTTGCGATGACCACGAATAATTCATTTTTTACTCAGCCATTGGGGATAACATCCGGGACATCAAATTGTTCGGCAAGCGGGATAGTGGTTAAAGATCGGGAAATTCAATATTATGTTGAAGTTAATCAGTCAGAAATTACTCGCCAAATGTCCATGGGAAAGGGCGAAAAAATTGAAACGCTGGCTTCTTTGTACGGTTGTCAGTCAGAATCTTCGAAGCAATCGTTCATTGACGTTTCGAGGACTCAATTTGGGCGAATTCAAACTCACCACGCTTTAAAACCGGATGAATTTCTTAAAAACCTAAATCAAGTAATCGATGAAAATTCTGCGCGCCTTTCTGATTGCCATTTGTCTTAGTGGTTCAGCAGCCTCGGTAGGAAGCACTCTTACGGAATGGAATGTAAATAAATTTGCCCTCAGTCAGAAATGGCTAGGGCATTTTTTTTACAATTCTAGAAATGTCGGCTTTAAGTCTTTAATCGATTCTCAGCCCTTTTTTTTCACTGAAAATGGAAAAAATGATCCCAAGGCCGAGCTCTTGGCAACAATTAAAGAATTGCAAAAGCCCGATTCAATCTCTGAAAAAACCTACTGTCGCTCTATTTCCCGATTTGAGCTTGTACTCGATGAATTCCCGGAATTGAAAAAGCGCAATCACTGCCATGCGTTTGAAAACTGGATTGAAACTTTGTCTATCAGTGAAATAAGACTGTCATTTGCCACAGGTTACATTAAAAATCCCGCGTCGAGTTTTGGTCATTTGTTTCTAAAACTTGTTTCAAATAAATCAAAATCGGAATTATTGGATTACGGAGTCAATTTTTCGGCCCAAACAGGAACTGAATCTGGAGCCGACTATGCATTGAAAGGGTTGTTTGGTTACTATTCTGGAGGGTTTGTATTTCTCCCTTACTATCGGCTGATTAAAGACTATAGCGACCTGGAAGGCCGCGATATTTGGGAACTCGATCTTCAAATGAACAAGGACGAAATCAGACACGTTTTGGCTTTTTTATTTGAATTTGATGCTAACTCTATAACCTATACGTTTCTAAATGATAATTGTGCGGGTCTTCTTGAAAGACTTATCTATTCTGCAAAGCAAACAAATTCAAAAGATTTTTCAGTGAACAAACCCTGGAAAATTCCCTTTGAGAGTTTCCAGCGAATTGCATCTACCCTGACTGCGACTAGGTTTCACTATCAACCGTCACTAAAATCAGTCCTTTCGAAATGGGAAAAAGAACTTAGCTTGTTAGAAAAAAAATCAATTGCGTTAGAAAAGCAGACTGGCGATTTTACTAAACTTTCATCTAAAGAGTTGGATTTCCTATTGTTGGATAAAAAAATTCAAACTCCAAATCCAGAAGCAAATGATTACAATTTGATGCTTCAACACCGGGCAAAGCTAAATGAACCCAGCTTTGAGTCGACAACCACGTCCATCGCATTAGATAGCCCGTTGTTGTCTAAACCGAAATCGTCTTTAGTATCTGCAGCTCTATTGGGACAAGAGCTCGATCTGCGTATGGCAGTGCTTAACGATCAGCTTATTTATGATCAAGGCTATTCTGAAATCAATTTGTTTGATGTTCATTTTAAAACGAAAGATCGCTTAAATTTGGCTTTTTCTGAATTTGGGTTATTCAATTTTTTGGCTGGTGAACCCGTGACATTTATACGACAACCACTGTCTTATGGCGGCGGTCTTGCCTATCTTCAAGATTCGGGATGGAAAGCCGAGGCATTAATTGGGTTACTTTATTCAAAGGATTCCCTGCGGTATTTCCCAAAACTTCAAGTTAAGATCAAAGGTGGGTTAGGCGAACTTGGTCCCGAGTTTGAGATCTACTATCTAATGAGCTCGATTCATTTTAGGGCTATACTTGCGCCCAACGGCTCGGTATTTGAAATTCAAAAAACTTGGAGCCACTCGTATACTACATCTTTGGTTGCAAGTAAGGACTTCAAGTCAACTGTGCCAGAATGGAAATTTGCCTTTGGTCAGTTTTTCTAAAAATTAGATTTAAATTGGACGTTGAAGTTTGTCGTGGTTCGATCTTGAATCGTAATATCGGTCGATAGCAGTCGAAGCCGAACTGGATTGGAATGAAACAGCAAAAGTTCTGTTTCAACCCCGACGGTGGCAAAGCTGATTTCTCGTATTTCGGTATTGTAAAAAAATTCGTCCGAATAATCTCTTTGAAAACCGATAAATGGCGCTATTCGGCGCAATGAAATCGGAAATCGATAATAGTATTTAGAAATTGGGATCTCACATAGAATTTCGAAATCGCTTTGTGTTAGTTTTGAAGTGTAAAATGACGCTAAATAAACGGGAGTAAAAAAGCCTTTTTTAAACGGATTCTTTTTACCAATATCTGCGTCTAGCTTGTAATATTCAGAATCTAGTTGAGCGAAATTTCCACTTATATAGAAATCATCTAAAATCATTTTTGTTCCGCTCATTTGATAACTTTGTGAAAGGCGACTGCCCGAGCGCTCTAAAAATGGTGTAATTGAAAAATAGGCGAAGGGCAGATAGTTCAAAAAATACGACTCTAAATACTGATAATTCAATTTAACTGTCGCAAGGTCGTTTTGAAACAACTCATTTTTTTCGGATTCGACGCTCAACCCCGCAGTAATAGAATGGAATTTTTTTTCATAAAGCGTATTGCTGGCACCCAATTGCGCAGAACTAGTCGTCAATTTTCGAGTGTCATTCAGATAGAAATGAGTTTCATTGGAAGCGGCAAAACTCAGATGGGTAGAATAAGGGCTATAGTCAAATCCAAGCGAATTTAATGCTAACTGGTCTGACAATGAAAAAACAAGGTTAACATTCGAGTAAAAAAGTGGATCCGTCCAATTGAAGGCATTGACTAGAGTATGATGGGTTTCCGAAAAAAAGTATTTAAAATCATATGTTGAAAAGCGCAGTTCTTGTAAACTAAAATAGCGCTCTGGAATCGCCGGGGCGTTCAATTCTGTTAGTGATACATTCGGTTTAAAATACTGTTCCGGATAGTTAGAACTTGGGGTCGCAGGGATTTCAAGGGTAGGGATTTTTTGTGATACAAAGGCAACTCTGTAGCTATCACTAGTCTGAAAACTAATTAAGAATCCATCTGCAGCTTTCATCGCAGAAATGACATTATCATAGGGTAAAACTCGTTCAATATGACCAGAACAAAAACAATACAGAGACGACCCGCTGCCTGAATTAGAAATGAAATAGATTTCATTTTCACTCATTACGTCGGTAAGCCTTGCGTAGTGGCCGTTTATAGAAGCCATTCGCTCTTGATTTTTATAAAGGACTTTTTCATTTTCTTGTTGTTTAAAATAAAAAACATTTCCTTTGTCATCAAGTAGAGCCTTTGACTCTGTATCTGCTATCTTTTCCTGATTGCGATACAATGAACCCTTGTCAAAGGAGTCTGTCATATCAAAATAGCTAATAAAGCTTCCATTTATATCGGTCACAAACTTATTGGCATAGGTCTCTTTGTAGTTCTCATTTTCATCAAGCAACGTGTAAAGGGTGTGGCGGCTGTTGTTATCACTGGCTGCGGACACGAACGTATCTCCTAATTTAAATACTTTCCCCATTTTCAAATCAGAGGGCTGAGCGGTAAATATTTTGGAATCGCTGACAAATCTGTTTAGATTTTTTGGATTTATGCCATCTGGGACACTCAGAAAATAAATAGAATCATTTATTCGACTGAATTCAATATTTTGAAGTGATAAAGTAAGGTAATCCCCAGCGTAAGCTACATAGTTACGCTGCATTTCCTTGAATTCTTTTAAAAATTGAGAATACAAATCTTCGTAATCGGCGAAATAAGTTGCGGCGAACGATGACTTCAGATCAAAAGGAATAATATTATTCTCAGCATGATTTCTGAAAAATCGATTTATTGTTTTAAAGTCATATTTGCGCGCTAGGGAGGATTGAAAGTACCCACCAATTATATACTTGTCGCTTCCATAGGGAAACTGAAGACTAGAATTCATAATATAGGCCAAATCGGCTTGGCCGCTATTTACAAGTTCTGTGGCTAGCGCACGGTATTCGCCGCTAAATAGTCTACCTCCTTGATTGACTTTGGATTCATTCAGCACAGCATTTCCTTCAACTAAAAACGTAGGCAAGGTGAGTGTGGGGGAAATAAATATTGGAACCGGCATAAAAGGTAAAACCAAATACGGTTGATTTCCAAATACAGTTTTTAAAGTCGAGCCAAAACTATTTTTAACATCTAGTTGGTAAACGTGTGAAATTTCATGGCTAGTAAGAGTGTCAATCCAGGACGAAGCGGCCGATTCGTCCAAAAAATCAATGCCGCCCTTGTAGAATACTACCATATTGTTTGGCACTGTGGTCGCAAAAGCGTTAGCAATTTGATTCTTATTTGACGTCACCACCAGAGAGGTTCTTTCATCTAGGACCCAGCCAAATTCGCTTTCATAAAGGCTCATTGCTTGATGGCTCTTGCTGTAAAGTCTGGGCAAATATTTAAAATCAGATTGGGGTAAAATATAGGACATTTTAGGGGTTCGATAGATAAAATAATCGTCATCATCTACAACGACATAGGCCATCGCGATCTGAGATATTAAAAAGAAAAGTCCGCATATTTTTAACATTGGAGAATCAAGTAGATGAATTAATTTAATTGAAGTCAATATTCATAAGCTGTATAGCTAATTCTGTATGCAAATAGTAAAACTTCTATTGGTTTTAGTACTTTCAATCCAACTTGTGTCCTGTGCGACCATTATCAATGGATCGTCAGAAAAAATTGATATTTATTCAACTGTCGGCGAGACCAAAATTTATATAAATGAAGTGTATGTTGGCCAGGCTGGCCCGGAAAGCCCATTAGAAGTTACGATACCCAAAAAGGGACGAGTGGAAATTCTAGGAAAAAAAGACAGCTGTGACGATGCCGAAACCGTTGTCAGGCGTTCAATTGATCCGGCCACCTTTTTAGGGCTGCTCATAGATGGCGGGATTATTTCAATATTGTTTGTTGATATTCTAGGCACAAACGCATTTGTCCATGCCAATCAAAACACCTATACGTTAGAGCCAAGCTGCCATTCTTAGCAATACCGCTTCTTTTCCACGAGTGTTTCTAGCTATAGATCAGTCTATTGGGCTGTTCTATTATCAACTACTGAGTGATTGTTTTGACGCTTTCGCAGACTTACTTCAGGAAGACTTGATTGATTGGGCGTTTTTTTAATTTTACCTAAATCCAAAAACGGGCGCAAATAGGAAGGAACATCGCGTTTTTTGCGAGAACAGAAGTCGCGATATATGAGCTCGGCACACTCGTGTTCTGGCAAAACCAGGGTATCTCTAAGATAGATAAAAATAGATTCAGTCAAATTTACTAATGAAATAGCAAATGTGCCCCGGTGTCGTTCATACAAAAACTGGGACAAATTAAAAAATATATCGAAGAAGGATTTCGATTCGCTTTTTGCAAGCGCTTTTAAAAAAGACATGGTCAATACAAATTGACCCGAATTGGCAATCATATCCCAATAGCGAGAAAATCGATTCATCTGCTGCAGCTGTGAAAAATTCAAATCTTTAGTTTTCAATATTTGATAAGGAGTATTTTCAGAATAGATCATTTCAAATTTAATCTGATGGCGCACAATGGGTGTGCCCTTTAGTCTTTTTAGAATGCCTACTTGAATTTCGTCAGGGTCCATTTCAATAAGTCGATCAAAACCGGCTTTAAAGCTGTCTAGCGTTTCGCTAGGCAGGCCAACAATCAAATCGGCATGGGTGTGGACCTTGGTTTCATTGCGTAGAAATAAGAAATTTTCCTGCATTTTTGCAATATTTTGCCTGCGACTTATCAATGCTGATACAGTTTCATTCAGAGTTTGAATGCCTATTTCAAATTGCAAAGCGCCTTCGGGAAAGCGTTTAATTATTTCCTTAAGGTTTTCGGGAAGTCGATCGGGAACCATTTCAAAATGCAAAAAAAGACCCTTATCAATTTGATTTAGAAAAAACAAAAGTATGCTTTCTGAAATCGAGGGACTCAAATTAAAGGTTCGATCCACAAATTTAAATTGTTTGGCTCCTCTATTTATTAAAATCTGCATCTTTTCAAGGAATGGTTCGATAGAAAAATTTCGCACCGACACATCCAAAGATGACAGGCAGTATTCGCATTTATACGGGCATCCACGAGAGGCTTCAACATAGAGGACGCGATTTTTAATATCGTCATCGCTATATAAATCATAAGGCAGCTGAATACTTTTAATATCAGGCAATGGGCTCTGGTAGATTTTGGTGAACACGGATGAGGAATTTTCCTCAAAAATATCTTTGCACAGCTGGTAAAACGAAAAATCCCCTTCGCCTTTAATAATAAAATTTGCAAAGTTGACATGACCTTGGGTTTCAGTTTCGAAACTTATTTCAGGTCCGCCTAAAACGATGATAATTTCTGGAGCAAGCAGTTTGATGTGCTTGATGACAGCTAAGACTTCGTTGGTGTTCCAAATGTAGACCCCAAAACCTAAAATTTTAGGATTCATTTGAAGAATTTTTTCTACAATTTCAAGAGTATTCTGGACAATAGTGAACTCAACAATCTGAGTTTGCTCTTGAAGTTCATTCATGTTGGCTTTGATATATCGCAAACCAAATGCTGCGTGCTGATAAGTCGAATTTATCGCGCATAAAACTATAGGCAGGTTTGATAAAGACATAGAATCAACAGGTAACGAACTAGTCTTCAATGAGATCTCTTACAAAATTGGGCAAGAAAAATGCCCCTGAATGTAAGTCTTCATTATAATATTTTAATTTTTTAGACTTAACAAATTCACTGGTTTTTTGCTTGTCTAAATCGATTTTTGGATTAACTGGCTTTTTTGAAGCCAACATCAAGGACCACATTCCTGACGGGTACGTGGTTGCATGAAACAACATCGTATGTACCTTATTCATTCCAAAAACGTCTTTTAAGCAGTGATTGAGTTCAACAAAGGTGGACGTATGAAACATCGGAGATTCGCCTTGGGTCACAAGTAATCCTTCGCTAGTTAGGGTTCGAGCACAATCGGCATAAAATTCTTTCGTGAATAGTCCTTGCGCCGGTCCAATCGGGTCCGAGCCATCAACAATAACCAAATCATATTCGTCAGACTTTGATTTTTTAACAAATTCAATTCCATCGCCTACAATTAATTTCAATTTGGCATTTGAAAATTCGGTATTCATTGTGTTCAGAAATTTTTTAGACGCATTTATAACAGCTTCATCGATTTCAACCATCGTTACAGATTCAATAGAGCTGTACTTAAATAACTCTCTGATTGTCCCGCCGTCTCCGCCACCGATTACTAAGACGTTTTTTAATTTTTTAGCTAGCTGAGCAGCCGGATGAACGATCATTTCGTGGTAGTGAAACTCGTCACGTTCTGTGCACATGACCATGTTATTGATCGCAAGCATTTTTCCATAAGCCAAAGTCTCAAAAACACGCACGTGCTGAAAAGGAGTCACTTCGTTAAATAGAACATCCCCTGTGTAACGCAAAGATAATGCCTGCATATCGTCTTTATCTGTAAACCAGACATTTCGTTTTATACTGATATTTTTAGTATCAATCTGATTGGCAGGATCGATTCGTGTATTCATCGGCTTATAATCAGATTTTTTTAGAATATTGAGCGAGCCTCGATTTAATTCTAAAGCAGAATAGGTTGCTTGAAAGGCTTTTTTAAGAAATTCAAAGGAAACCCACGGATCCACAGTCTCGCCGCAGGTAAAAAGGTCGACCGATGCGTATTGATATTCTGGCCAGGTGTGAATAGCAAGGTGGCTTTCTTGAATTACGACGACGCCCGAAACTCCCCACGGAGAAAAGTGGTGAAAATTAGAACTAATGACAGTGGCCCCTGCAATTTGAGCGGCTTCAATCATGCTTTTTTCAATAGCTGAAACATCGTTTAAAACGTCAGCATTGCAACCCGTAAACTCTACTAGTATGTGTCTTCCCAAGGCATTCATACGGACTATGTAAAGCCTTTTGGAGGCTAAGTAAATAAGATTTCAAAACAGTGGTGAATTTTCAAGTCATGAAAATCCATAGGAATGGTGTCTTTTGTGATATCGGTGACTTTGAAGAGGGCGCTGACTTCTGAATTCAGTCTGAAAGTTCTTTTATTGCATGAAAAATAGAGTATTCCAGTTGGATTTAAAAGCCTCATGCAGGCCTTTATAAGCATAACTTGATCCCTTTCCACTTCAAAGGATTCTACCATTTTTTTAGAATTAGAAAACGTTGGTGGATCCAGAATAATCAGGTCGAATTTCTGACTCAAAGACGGTAAAACGTCCATTACGTTGGCAACAATAAATTCGTGATCGGTGGCTTTAATTTTATTCAATTCGAAATTATCTTTGGCCCATTCTATGTAATTTTTAGACATATCAATATTTGTCGTTTTGGCGCCACCAAGAGCCGCATGGACGCTAAAGGCCCCGGTGTAACAAAACAAGTTCAAAAGGCTCTTTCCTTTGGACGTTTTAAAAACTCTATAGCGAAGGTTTCTATGATCTAAAAACAGACCCGTATCCAAATAGTCCGAAAGGTTTATGTGAAAAAGGGCTTTTCCTTCGGACACTACTGTTTTGATTTCTTTTTCTTCGAGGCGTTCATATTGGTCTTGGCCTTCTTGCCGGCGTCTTTGTTTTACAAAGCAATGTTGCCAAGTTGGCCAAAGCGCTTTTACTGACTTTTGAAACACGTCGAAATGGACCTTGTCCCGAGCGATCAATGGATTTGATTTATCATAGATAATACCCACGTCTTTATAAAGATCCAAAATAAAGGGATATTCAGGAATATCCCGGTCATAGATTCGAAAGGCTTCTACCTGATTGCGTTTTGCCCAGGGTGAAATACGGTCGTAGTTTTTGCGAAGTCGATTGGCTATTGGGTCCATAGGATATGAATAAGGTCTCTACCCCAAGTCTACGGCGGGGTAAAGACTCA
>JAYVPD010000174.1:0-18773 GCA_043757515.1 Pseudobdellovibrionaceae bacterium | reverse complement strand
TGGTATGGTAGTTAATTTAATCTTCCGCTATTGATTTAGCAGGAATGATGCTAAAATCGAAGAAATATGTCATCAGAAAAACATGTTATTGAAATTGCGAGCGGTTCAAAAAAAATAAAAGTCGGAGACGGCTCGTTTACTGTCATAGCTGGTCCCTGCGCAATTGAAAGCTATCAGCAGTTTTTCAATACGGCGACCTACGTTGCTGAACATGGCGCCTCACTTCTTCGTGGTGGAATTTGGAAGCTCAGGACCTCAGCCAAAACATTTCAAGGCCTGGGCGATGAAGCTCTGGAAATCGTTAAAAAAGTAACCTCTGAACTGAACATGGGCATCACAGCTGAAATTACAGATCCCAGACAAATCGAAGAACTCTATCCTTTAGTTTCTATGTTTCAAGTCGGCTCAAGAAATATGCACAACTATTCACTTCTGAAAGAGCTGGCAAAACAAGACAAACCCGTGCTTTTAAAACGGGGTTTTGCGGCTTTAGTTTCCGAGTGGCTGAGTGCTGCTGATTATGTTAACCAATCTGGAAAACCAAAGGTGATTTTGTGTGAACGTGGAATTCGCACGTTTGAAACCTCAACCAGAAATACATTGGATTTAAACTCGGCCGCCTATGCCAAATTGAATTCCCCGTATCCAGTAATCGTAGACCCATCACACGGAGTTGGAATCAGCGCACTTGTACCAAACCTAGCATTGGCCGCAACCGCAGTCGGAGTAGACGGATTAATTATGGAAGTTCACCCGAACCCAAAAGAAGCCCTGTCTGACGGCATGCAAGCGCTGACCTTTGAAAACTTCGATAATTTGATGGCCAAGATGACAAAAGTCTTATCGGCCTTAGATCGAACTGTTCAGAGATTATAAATGAACATAACAACGGTCGATGCTCAAAAAATTAAAACCATGTTTTCTAAAGTGGCGTCTGGCTATGACCGCGCGAACGATATTTTATCTGCGGGTATTCATCATTTATGGCGCAAGAAACTAGTAAAACTAAGCGGCGCTAGTTTAGGCCAATCCGTGCTAGATTGCGCCACGGGAACGGGCGACCTGGCCATTGAATTTAAAAAAACGGTCGGCTCAGGTGGACACGTCACAGGAACTGATTTTTGCAAAGAAATGCTAGATTTTGCACCTGATAAAGCAAAAAAACAAAACTTGGAAATTGCATTTTCAGTCGCTGATGTGACAAATCTAGACTTCCCTGACAATTCGTTTGATATCACCAGCATTTCATTTGGAATCAGAAACGTTGCGGATCCCTTAAAAGGAATTTCCGAACTAGCCCGAGTAACAAAGCCCGGTGGAAAAGTCTGCGTACTTGAATTTGGCCAAATTGAAAACCCAGCTCTAAACAAAGCCTACCAATTCTATTCAACGAAAATTCTACCTAAAATTGGCGGCACCATCACAGGCCAAACAGAAGCCTACGAATATTTGCAAAACTCATCAGCACAGTTCCCATGCCGAGAAGATTTCATGAAAGTTATGAACCAAGCCAGCCAGTTTTCAAAAATCGACTGTGTCCCGGTAAGCTTTGGCATAGCTTATATATATATCGGTGCTAAAACCGTTTAGAATATTTAATAAATTAGAAAAATACTATAGCAAATGAATATTCAAATTAACCGCCTTGCTTGCTTTATTGACTTGAACAGAGTTTTCAAGCTGCCCTCGAGTCACAACCTCAAGTCCAGGCGCCTTGTATGGATAATAATCAGCAATAAAATAGAAAGACTTTTTATCTTCCACAACGTACACACTGACCGGCAGCTCTAAAGCAAACACACCGTTCCTATTTTTTTTACGATTTTCTAAAGTTTCCGCTAACCGAGATCGAGAAAGTAAAAAGGCCTCACCCACCAATTTCTTCGTTTCATCATCCACTTTCACCCAAAAACTCAACTTACCATCCAACCCACCAACAGCAACCAACCAAGTCCTCGGCCAAAAAATCCTATAAACAAAAAAAGAACCAACTAAAAAAATAAAACCAATCACCAACCAAATTTTCATAACTTACTATATTCCCTACCCGTTTTTTTGCAAACAAACTGAATGCGTATTCGGCCCATTGGTCGTTTTTAGTTTTTTCCTTCCAGTACCACTGGAAGGAAAAAAACTAAAGCCTCTACTTCGGTCCCAATTCCAAAGTCCCGATCTAGACCTAACAAAATAAATTACCTTAGCTAAACCCACCCAATCCAACTAAAATTTAAGTATATAATTTCAAAAGGAATTCTATGAAACAAAGAACCACTTATTTCCTAGTTTTGATTTTCTTGTCATGCCAAGTCAGTTTTGCACAGGAAAAAAAACCAGCTCCAGTAACCACTGCTAAAAAAGAGGCAATGGCTGCCGAAAGTAAAAAAGCGGAATCTTTAGATTTGGAACCTGACAAATTAGAAACGCAGTTTTTAAATGCATTAGACTATCCCGAACTGCAAGTGGTACCACGAGCCAGCGAACGGCTGCAAATGGACGGCGTTACTGAATCTCGCGACGGCTATATGATGTTTTGGCCTTTCCTGGCCGCTTCGGGCACAACGATGATTGTTGCGCTGATGTACAAAAATCATTTTAAACCAGGATCTGAAAATGACGAAAGCTATCGAAGCAATGCAGATTTTAAAGTCAATGCGGCAGCTGGTCTATCAGCCGCTTGGTTTGCTGCGACTTATTTTATTTCTGCGAGTGAACCTTACAATTCAGCTCTCTATAAAATTAATCAAGTAAAGGGCAAAGACAAAAAGTCGATGTTACTTCGCGAAAGGCTGGCGGAAGAGGCGATGCAGAAGCCTGCGGACCTTGTGAAAATGCTAGCCTATGGATCTGCCATCACTAACTTTGCGGCGGCTGCCAGCCTGCTTGATACGGTAAGCTCTGATTACAATATTTACGCTGGTATTGCTATGTTAACTTCTTTTCTACCTTTGATTTTCAAAAACAAATATCAAGAGAACTTTGAAAAACACAATGAATACAAACGAAAAATTTATGCCCCTGTTGTTTTTACGGATGTATACAAACCAAATGCTTACTCTCAATGGAAACCTCGGCTAGTGCTGCAATGGGATTACTAGTCATGTTTAACCGACTCCTACTCGTTTGGTTTACTTTTGTTTCGACTTCGTCAGCCTGGGCAGCGCCTGATGATGGACTACTTTATGACAAATTGACTGATCCTAGATTTTGCAACTCAGCAGACGAGTTTAAAAGCGCTTACTTATTTCTAATAAAGCAAACTGATCTTAGTTTTACAGAACCGCAAGCCGTTCGAGGCGCCCTTAAAATTGCGAAGCATTGCAACGGGTCGTTCGAACGGTTTTCGCAGGTTTTTAGAGTTCTTGAAAAATCAGGTGTTGATGTTAAAAGAACATTTGAAGTCGCTTTAGAATATTCGTCGTTTTCAACTGAAAGAGCTCGAAATTTCTACGTCTTATTTCAAAGGCTTTTTTTGGAAAACTACTTGGATTTGGATTTTACGACGGCCTACAAAATTTCGCATCAATTGTCCAAAGACTACAAAGGGGATCCGGCCAAGCTGCGAGACGATTTTGTAAAAATAGTGAACTATTGTACAAACGATAAAATGTTCAGTTTAGGAAAACGAATGTGTATGGAATTAGCAATGAAGCTCACCAAATACACCGAACTGTTTCCAAATGGAGTTTTTGACGATTTTAAAAATTTTGTCACGTATACCCAAACAAACAAACACCTCGGCTTTAATTTAAAAGAAGCATTGATACTGGCTATGCGAGTTATCTCCAAAGGACCCAAAGCACCTCAGAATTTCAAAAAGACAATCGATTTTGCTTTAGACAAAGGCGAGAATTTGAAATTAGCCGAGTTGCAAGCGTTTCAACTAGCCTTGCTGGTAACCGATCTTTCTTTTGATCCCACGCAAAAAAACGAAGAGCCTAAAGCGATAGCGGCCGATGATAAGAAAATTAAGTAAATTTTTAAGTGTTCTATTTATTTTGAGCCCGTTAGGTTTGCTGGCAAACCAGACGCCAAATCCGGTGGCGATTGGAAAACAAAAACTGTCCTCAGTAGAATTGCAATGGGAAGACTCACCGGGCGCTTTTATGTACGAAGTTGAAGTATTTAATTCCAAAGGAAAGAAACTGAAATCTTTCACGTCCAAAAGCAGTCTATTTCAATTCAAATCAACGTCAGGAAAAATTAAAATCCGCGGCCGTATTATTGATGCCTATGATAAACGAGGCCTCTGGAGCGAGGTGACCTCGATTGAAGTTCCTCCGGATGATCTCAAATTTCCAGAGGCCCCTGAAAATCAAAAGGCGATAAGTGCAAACGCAGCCAGTTCCAATAGTAAAGGCAAAGTCGCATTGTCTTGGCCGGAAGCGGTGCAGGCCCGGCGCTACCTTGTTAAAATTCTAGATAAAGATGATAAAGTCATTCAGCAAAAAGAAACAACGAATTTAAATGAAAAATTTGAGCTGCCTGTTGGCGGCTATTCATTTTCTGTAACACCGATCGGAATAGATCACGTCGTCGGCAAAGAAGTCCGAGCTCCCCAAAAAATTCAAATTGGTGCAGCCCAGTTGCCCACTGAAAAATTTCAACTTGCCAAAACAGACGAACCATTAAGTATAAAAATGCCAAAGAGAAATAATTTTGAAATTTTCGGTGCGCTTGAGTATGCGTATCATCTTTCTGATATTTGGACGCCGGTACTTGGCTACACTCCATTTGCCGATGACATTTGGACGCCAAACGATAAATTAAAGCCGGGCAGATACCGTATTTCTTTTTGGACAGCTCGAAAAGATTGGATTGATTCGGACAAATTCTACCATGAATTTGTCGTCAAACCTACTGAAGCTGAAATTGCAGCCACACAATAGGAACAATTAATTAAAGAGAGATTGGAACAATTGAAATCTGGCCGTCCGCTTGAATCGTAATCTCGACATTTTTTAATTCTTTTTTAACCAAACTTGTCGATAAATCAACAACAGCGCCGGTCAGATTTTTTATTCTTACAATTCCAGAAAGTTTTATTCCTGGCAATAAGACTGCGCCGTTTACGGACTTGTCTGCGTTTGTAAGTCCATCAACTGTAAGTTCGTCCAATTCTAAAATACTAGCGCCCTTAAAGGCTTTCAATACATTGGCTGCCTCTTTATAAAAACCGTCACCCAAGGTTACTTTAGGATTAGCTCCGGGCCGCTGATCTACGATATTAAAATTTACGCCGTCCACCGTAAATCGATCAGAATAGAACTGCATGAAAAAATCAAAGCCGGATTTTATCGGTGAAAAGTATTGAGTTCGATGATCTTTATCAATATTTAAAAAATGAACCAACGGTTCGCCGGCAAAAGTTTCACGATGCAACTGATCTAATTTCAAAATTACCGACCCCATTGCGCCTTCCAACTGTACAAAACTCTTTTCTATTCCGGCTGCGTTTTTTTGCTTTTTCGTATTTGTAATCAAATCGGGAGCAATCAATTCTAACAGCTTTTCGTTACCTCCGACCATATTTGCAAGTCGTGCCAGTTTTGGCTGCAAGACATTGAAATTGAAAAGGACCATATTCGTATTAAACATAGCTTTGTTGTCATTTGGTCTTAATCCCAGCTTTGCAAATAGATCCACTTGATCAGAGAATCCTTTTTTCACCGCGGATTCAGCCTGAGCTTTTTCGACGATAGTCACATATGGCTGCCCTTTAGAATTGAATCCAATTGCGATTTGGCCACCTTGTTTATCAAGATCTGTTTTTTCAGTTGTCACCATCACAATGGGTAAATTTTCTTTAGACA
Source organism: Pseudobdellovibrionaceae bacterium (assembly GCA_043757515.1). Taxonomy (GTDB): domain Bacteria; phylum Bdellovibrionota; class Bdellovibrionia; order Bdellovibrionales; family Bdellovibrionaceae; genus UBA2316. The sequence goes on along the minus strand of JAYVPD010000174.1, from coordinate 12,963 downwards.
TCCAGCCTACAATTTCTGGACTTGGTGTACTCATCAAATCTTCCCCGTTTCCGATGACCCCCACTAACGCTTCCTTTTTCTCAGTCTTAGGAAGTTTTTTGTTTAAGGTAGCAACAATAGCTTCGACAGCAAAAAGTCCATGACCGGCAGGGGCAGTTCGTTCTCGGGTTAAAAATCCATCTTCGTCAATTGTTGGAATATGGAATTGAACGGTGGCTTGGGCGCGAACATCTCCCTTTTCTTTTGCAACGGCGAGCAAGCTTTTTCCTGCCAAGAGTGAATTCGTTTTGGTCCATGTTCCATCAATACTTTGTTCTGTTTCGTTACTCACAACATCTTGAAAGATAACTTGTTTGTATTTGTCAGATTGGGCTAACAATTGAAGAATCTGAAGTTCCGCAATACTTAAAATATGAACATGGCCGTCTACAATGACTTCGGCATGAAGATCTGTCCCTTTAGAACCAATTTTAATGGATCCGGTTCTGCCTAATTTTTGATAAATTTCTTTTAAAAACTCAACTCGGACAATGCCAGAACCGGTTCCTGCCATTAGTTTCTTAACCCAAAATCTCACGTCTTTTGTGACAGATTGGTATTCAGTTTTATTGGCAAGGATATTTGAATATTCGGTGACAGGGACAGATTTCATTAGCTCGGAGCTGGCAATTGCAGTTGGCACAACCATCGATGTTTTTCCCAATGCGCCTTTTAGATTGTGATGATCCGCGATGACGATGGTAGAATCGCTAGTTTTTGATCTTTTGGATTCAGCGTACGATCCAAGCAGCACTTGCAGATATTTAAAATTGATATCATCAAGGCCGAGACTGGCTTGGATACGCTTAACTATTTCAGGACGAACGGTGCCAGTAGGTTGAGCCAAAATTTGAGTCGTAAGCTTTAAACTTTGGCTATTATATAGATACTGGCATTCTAAACTAGAGGCCTGGGAAAATTGAAAAGCAAAAATCAATGCGATACTAAAAAATAGTCTACTCATAATCCACCTCTTGATGAGGTTAAGATAAGGTAAAGTTGTAAAATCTCCCATATCGACTTTTTTGACAGGTAATTTTAGCAAGAGTTCCTTAAAGAGCGAACTCCTCGTCTTGTTCGATCTGACTTAAAACCCAATCAAATTGGCCAAGCGTCACTTTTGTACCGCAAAAATCGCAAAGGCCGCTCATTTCTATTTTCATATTGGCGCCGCAGGAAGGGCACAAATTAAAGTCTCGAGTCTTTCCCTGTTTATGGTTAGCATTAATGCCTTTTATAAAGGTCCAATACTCTGAAAATTTTACAGGGCGACTGCGATGGCCCCGTAGAACCTTTCCATTTCGATCTAAAGTATAATCAATCATATTGGCAAAAATTCGAAAGGTAAGGCTTGTATAATACTGGTCCTTTACAAGGCTAACCGGTTCGATCTGATCGACAACCACATTGCTTATATAATTGGTCTGCCCATTTCGTTTTAAATCTTCAATCCAAAACATATGGGAATGAAACAACGTATCTGTTTCATAGGGCCGCGCAAGGGCCCAGTTTTTTTGTGTCCACGCTTTTTGCAATTCTAAAAACACGTCTTCGGCGCGCTTAAATACATGGTCATATTCATCGCTAAGTTCCTTATCAACTAGAGTCTCGATCCCGGGATCCCGAATGGTAGGTAAACGAACTCCGTAATCCACAAGGATCATTGAGGAGTATTCATTTTCAATAGACGTAGTTTCAGTAAGTACCTCTTTGCTCGAATTCATTTCATAGACAAACCACAAAAAGCGACCGCCCTTGTTAGTTTGGTTACATCGGCTGCAAACACCCGAAACAGTTTCTGTAATGGGAGCACCGCAATTGGGGCACATCACCGCGGTCATTTTATCTGGAACCGGCGACAATACCTTTGTGGATTTACGTAGCTTCCACGTTTCTGATAACTTAAAGCGAGTCGGTGTGTTTTTTCGATCTACTTCGGTGTAGTTTGCGCTAAAACCCACTTCCACCGTCATATAGCCGTCTTGCACATTGATGGTAGCCCTGGCTATCGTGCAATTACCTATTACAATACCCTCGACTGAAGCAATGGAACCATTTGCTTTCAAATATTGAGGGTCAAAAAAAGCAGATAAAGAATCCAATTTTCCAGCGCCGCGGGTTTCGTGATAGGAATGATAAAGTGAAAATATAAAATCTTTAAAAATAGGAAATGAAAAATTAGGATCATACTGAACGATGCGGTCAATATAGTCACGGGTGCGATTAATATTGAGAGCTGCTGGCGGACTGGGATCCGTGCCGTAGGAAGAATAATATTCATCATATTTTCCGTTATTTTTATAGTACCGATAGATTACAAAAACGGCCACCAGCAGAAGTGGAATTCCAAATGCTGGGTAGACAAAACACAATCTTATTAACAAATAAATAATATCAAATAAAAAGCCACCACCGCCATTGCCGGAACCACTACCACCGTAAGAATGAGAGCCACCGCTGGAACGCGAACCGCCGCCATAAGAATCGCCGCCCCCTACCCGGGCGTCTGCTATTATGGCCATCAATAAAATCGGCCCAAGTATCCAAATCCATCTTTGCGCTTGATAATTTTTCATAGTGAATCATCCGTATAGGCTTGTACTATTTCATTTTCGTCGTCTTCATTTGGCCACCTCGTCTTCCAAAACACTCCAAAAGTGCGAATTTGCGAGCCCACCGAATCACTTAATTCTTTTCCCTTGAATGCTTTTTGAAAATCTCTAGTAAACGATTCCAATTCTTCTTTTGATATTTTCTGAAGTACACCTTTATCGGGAACTAAAATGCAGTCATTCTCCCAGTGTGAATATTTAATGAGAAGGCCTGACCGAAGCCTTGTATTAAACATCCCGAGATTATAAAATTCTCGTCCAGAAGCCTTTACAAGATTCGCTTTTTTAATCTTTTTGGGAATGAGATATTTCAAAACCTCAAGACGCATCAATGCTAAATAACAAAAAAGAATTAATACAAAAGATTCAACACAAAGAATTTCAAAATCAAATGAATCGTTTAGTAGTAATGCCGAAATCCAAAATAGTTGAACGACTAAAAGCGTGTAGAACCAAAAAAAACTATAATAAGAATCACTTTGCTTTTTAATCGAAACGACAAGTTCAATCTGAGTTCGTGATTCAAACTCTTCAACACAATGATTGATCACATCCCTAGGGTTTTTCATTACTCTGCTCCAAATTTGAAATGCGATCCGTTTTGGCCAGCAGCCAATGATCAAAAAGAATAAACGATGTCATGGCTTCAAGAACTGGAATAGCTCGCGGTACAATGCAGGGATCATGACGACCCTTTTTTGCTACATCCAAGATTGAAGACGTAGGTTTGAAAAAAACTCGAAACCGAATCGTTTGTCCTGTAGAAATTCCGCCCTGAATTCCACCATACTGACTTATTTTTTTATCTGAATGAAACTCAATGCCATTTTTTTCAATGCTTTCAAAACCTTCAGCAAAATCGACTGCCAACGTCGCACCCAAACTCATCGCGGCCGAGGCCAATTCAGATTTCAGCTTGTGAAAAACAGGTTGTCCAAGCCCCGACGGTGGATTGTAAATCGTCACCTCAGCGACACCGCCGAACGAATCACCATTATCCCTAGCTGTTTCCAATTTTTCTGAAATAAAATCGCTATTCTTGTATGGAAATCGCGCTGCATAGTGATCCACGCCATCTCGAGTGGCACGGTCTGCTAAGCCCCGGTCACATTCAAATTCGCCAATTTTTGCAGCCAAGCCGACCACTCGCAATGCAGGCAATACTTTTTCCAAAGCCTGCTCGCACAAAGAGCCCGCTATTACTCGACACAAAGTTTCTCGCCCCGAGGAGCGTCCTCCTCCACGGTGGTCAACAACGCCAAATTTATCCATCCAGACTTTGTCGGCGTGGCCGTGTCGGGGTTGCTCTTTAATTCCTTCATAGTCTTCACTTCGGGCATTCTGATTTAGAACCCAAGCACAAATGGGAGTCCCCAGGGAAATGCCCTGATATACCCCACTGACTATTTCAACTTTATCCAATTCTTTTCGCTGTGAAACCAGTCCGGACGTTCCTGGTTTACGCCGGTCCAAAAATTTTTGCACAGTGGCGACGTCAATTTTTAAACCTGCGGGGAATCCGTCAACAACCACACCCATTGCGCGACCATGACTCTCTCCAAAGGTATGCATCACAATTCGATTTCCAAAACTATTTGCGTTCATCAAATTGGCTCCAAAAAATTTGTTGTCCTAAGCCCTGCTCTTTAAACATTTCAAGGCCAGACACATAAGGAATATTGTTTTCCTTCGCTAGTTCTAACCCCATGGAATTGCTTACGTAGCTTAGATCGAAAATCATTTTAATAGTACAGTTTTTTGGAATCTTGGTAAGAAGACTCCTGGGGGCAGCCCATATTAATATGTCGATATTTTTAATCGCTTCAGACAACTGTCCTTGGCGTGAGGCAACAAGCACTACACTAGGAACCTGTTGTTTGATAGCGGCAACGACGCCGCCGCCGCCCCACAATATTATGGACAGTTTATCCAAGGGCTTTTTAAAATCGTCTTTAGCAATTCGTGACAAAGTTTTCATGATCCCGGTTTCATCGGTATTAGTGACAGCGGTTTTGTTTTTTGATAAAAAGGTTAAAGTGTTTACGGACTTTAGGCTTTGCGGATTCGCAAGGCGATCCTTGTATTTTCGATAAACCGATTCTTTGAATGGCGCTGTAATCGAGACTGCTCGAAGACCAATAGATTCAAGAAACTCCATCGCAAAATCAAATTCTTTTTCTTCAATTTTGATTCCAAAATAGGGAGAATTTCTTTCTTTCATAAATTCATTGTGAAATACTGGCGAGTAGCTATGCTGAATGGGGTTTCCGATCACTCCAGAAAACGACAGGAATACATCAGCATAGATAACAGAATCAAGCATCGTGGGCTGATCGGCAACACTTGAAAACCCGTCATTTATAAAATTCATATTCTGTTTTGATAACATAAAACAACGAAACCATTTCCAGTCTCCTGTTAAACTCCGGGGGAAAATAAGTCTACGCTTGGGATCTTCTTTAAACCAATCAAAAAGAATTTTCAATTCTGCATACGATTTAATTATTGGCGAGCACTTTAATATTGGTTTCCCAATAAGTTTTGCGGTTGATTCAAGCTGACTTATTGCTTTTGAAACAGTTTCTTCATGACTCGAAATAATTAGCTTTTTTTTTGCCAATTTTGGATTTTCGGAAACAAATCGAGCTATCACCTTTTGAAACGAGCAATCTATATCTACCCATTCAGCTCCGGCCAACGAGTCAGACAAATCATCTAAATCGTGAAGGGCCTGTTTTCGAAAGGAAACTATGACTTTGGATATTTTTCTGAAGGACCCAACAAGCTGGACTATGTCTTTAGCTGAAAAAATATCAGTCCTTAGTTCGACGGTATCATAAAATACTTTTTTACCGATATTATGGCTATTTATAGTCAAAATTCCTTTTCGCTTTTTGGACGTTCGAAAGAGTATGTCTTTAAATAGATTTTTTTCATGGCCTAAAATATTTTTCTTTAAAATGTTACGGCTTTCAATTAATTGAATTCCTTCTGGCATATCGTAAATGTAATCGGCATGGTCAAAATATTTTTTGTTTCGACTATCAAAGCGAGACAAATAGTCATCCAAGGGCTTAAGTTTAGAGTTTAGAGTTGGTCTATTTAAAAAAATGCGTCCTCCCGAATCAGTCGGGCGCCTAATCCAGATACAAATTACATCTTCAGGAAGATTTTCAAGCTGAAAGCCGGCCCCCAGAGACACCACAATGTCTTTTTTATTCAAAAGCTCGTGGGCTTGATCAACTTCTTTAGAACGAAAGTAATCTTCACCAAAGGTATCAAAAATTTTATAAATTGGATTTGCCATTTTTTTTGAGATAACAGCATCGAGATCTAAATACTGAAATTGAGGAAAATAATTTTGAAGGCGTTCAAGTAGGTCTGTTTTGCCTACACCCCGGTGTCCGATCAAAGCTACCTTAACATCACTCATTGACCAAACCTAAAATATCCCAGAACTGAGGAAAACTCTTATTAACGACATCGATATCTGAAAGTTCAATTTCAAAGCCTGCATAGGCAAATAGAGCAGCCGCAAACGCCATTCTGTGATCCTGATCAGGATCAAATTTAAATTTTTTAGGTTCAAAGTCTGAATGCCCATGAATCACAAGACCGTCTGCTAGCTTAGTAACTGGAATTCCTGCCAGCTCCAACAATTCATAGGTTTTAGCTATACGGTCCGATTCTTTGTTAACTAAGTGGGGTGCTCCGTGTACCTTATGCATACCTTCAGAAAAGCTAACTAATGCGCAAAGTACAGGAAACAGATCAGGGCAATTCTGCACATCTAATTCTACAAATTTGGGCAAGTCCTGTTTAGAAATTTCAAATTGTTTTAATTTATTGGTCAATTTCAAATTCCATTCTTCAAAAAATTTGAGAAACTGAAAATCAGGCTGACCAAATCTATTTTCACAGGGCTTAACTTTAAGATTACCAAACAAAAGTGCAAAACATGACAATGTAAATAAACTGCTGGCGTCGACTTCTGGCTTCAATTTAAAATCTTTTACAATTTGCTTGGCGCCGATAATCATCTCATCAGGGCCTTCTTGAATATTCATTCCTAGTTGCTGACAAATATTTATTGTTAATTGTAAAAAAGATGAAGAAGACACATAAGACACCAATTTTATTGTCAATGGCTGATCTAAGTTCCAAGAATTCAACAAAATAGCGGAAACAAATTGGCTGCTTACGTCCGATTTTACTGTGACCTCAGAGATGCCTTGCCACCCATGAGCCACAACATGGAGGGTTTCATCGTCTTTCTTCATCACCAAGGTGCCAAGCTGGCTCAATGCCTGAAAAAGATCTTCATGTGGCCTTGCTATTAATCTTTTGTTCGCGCGAACTGTGTATCGGCCCGGAGTTCGGCTCAATCGCCCAAGAAAAAATCGCAGCGAGGTGCCCCCAGAGCCAAGATCAAATTCATGTCGTCCATTTTCAAATCGCCCCAAAGCCTGCTGCAAGAACAAGACGTCATCGGCATCTGATTTGATTCCCAATTTTAAATTTTTGTAATGAGATTGAACCACCAAAAGGCGATTCACAATTGATTTTGAATCGTCAATTGGACCGTCGTAATTAAATTCTTTTGATTTAAATTTAAGAATTTGCGGCATTGTCATTTGTTTCAAATAGTTTTTTTTGCCGTTTATATTCTGCTTGAATATCTTGAACGCTAACAGATTCAACTTTTAATTTAGACGGACCAGCGGGGAAAACATAACGTATGATTTGATTTTCTCTTTTTTTGTCCGCGATCAAATATTTAGTAAGCTCGGTTTCTGTTAAACCAAAAAGAGCATTTCTATAAAAAAGACTTAATACGCCATTTGAAATTTCAGATTTGCAAAATAAGTTAAATTCACTATCCACCTTTTCATCGCGATTCAAGGCCCAAAGAAAATCAAAATACATCCCCAGCAACACGGCAATTCCATGATGAATTCCCAGTTTCGCTTCCCAGGCGTGGGCCAAGGTGTGACCAAAATTTAGTAGATAGCGTATTCCCTTTGTTTCAAAGGGATCTTGTTTAACTATTTTATATTTCCCTTCTATTGCCAAAGGTAAATAATTAAACAAATCTATTGTGCTAAGCCGCTCCGATGCCACTTTCTTAAAAAGCTGGGGAGAATGAATAAAGGCAATTTTAATTAATTCTCCATAGCCTTCCACCTTGCGATCTATAGGCTGCTGATCTAGTAATTCGCGAATTAAAATCACTTCGGCCGCTGGATAAATTGTGCCGATTTGATTTTTTGCATCTTGAAAGTTAAGACCATTTTTTCCACCATGAGCGCTGTCCATTGCGGAAAGCCAAGTCGACGGAACCATTACTAGGTTCAATCCACGTTTCAAAATATGGGCTAGAAAACCACCGAAATCACCAAGTGTGCCGCCACCAATTACAACTAGTTTAGTTTTTCTAGTGATTTCAAATTTTTTATTAGAAAACAGGGCATTTAGTACTTTTGTAAGCGTTGACATGGACTTAGTGGACTCGGAGCCCTCTAAATAATGAATGGTCGCTAGCTTTTTCGTTTTGGTTATTGCCTCTATATTTTTCTTTAGCTTTCTATCGACCAATATAATATTGGGTTCTAATAGAAATGGCTCTAACACTTTTATAGAGTCAGAGAATCTCACATGAGTCGTGTTTGTGGCCGTTGCCGAATAATTCTTACTTCTTTTCGTCACTTTGAAATTCTTGTTTCGCTTTTTTAAATGATTCTTTTAAAGTACCAATACTATCCTGAAAACCATTTTTAACTCGATCCCACGCCCGTCCAGACGAGGCCTGTAGTTTATTGAAGTCCGATGTTAGCTCTGCCCGTTGTTTTTCTAAAAAAGCAATTTGGTCATTAACTTGTTTATTGGTTTCTTCACTAGCCGTAGTTTTGATTTTATTAGCTTTGGCTTTAATATCAGAAATTTCATTATCCAAAGCTCGCATTTGAGTTTTAAATTCTTTTTGAATTTTTTCTTTTTGTTCTTTGGAATAATCGGACACGTCATCGACTGTCTTGTCGACTTTTTTACCAATATGTTCGCCAACGCCTTCATTGGCAAATACATAGAAAAAACTAAATACGCAAAGTAGGGCCACGGATTTCATTGTTACCACCTGTTATCAGCATCATAACAGAACCCGCGCTGGCTCCAAGCCTTATTTAGTTTGGCTCAAGCTGCGTAAACCCTTAAATTCTTTTTCTATATCGGTAAAACTTGATTTGTTGCTCGTAAAAAGCTCCCAAGTGACATAGTTAAATCTTTTTTCAGATTCGTTTGTAGTATTGGTAATAGGCGCATTTAGTTTTTGAATAAAATCAAATCCAATAGGATTTCCATTGAGCGCTTCTACAAACAAAGACTGGTGTACTTTGGCTATAGCTGGATCCGCTGAGTACGTTTTTGACAAAGCGGGATTGTGACCACCTTTCAATGAAAGAAGAAAGTACGATTTGATTTTAGGAACAAATTTCCAATGATTCAGAGCGCCTTCAGCGACAGTGGCCCCATCATGTGAGCCTTGAAAATAATAAACCGGCACACTCGTTGGGAAATTGCGCTCATCGTAGGTATTTTCCATTTCCAAAGTGATGCCCTGTTCCGCGCAGTCATTGGCCCACGTTTTTTTACCCTTTGTCGCTTCTTCTGAAAATCCCCCAGATCGGGTATAGTTTAAGGTAAATTTATCTTTTGAAAATCCGCCCAATTCCTTACAATAAAATCGAGTCAAAACGTTTTCATCAACGGCACCAGGAAATTGTGCCGTATCGTACGGTTTTTCAGCTTTCATTATTTTCCCATAATAACGGGTAAATACCTTTTCGTCCACACCGCCGGCTTCTGGGAATAAATTTTTGAAAATGACATCTTTTAAGTTTCTAAAGCCCCCGTCTTGGTAACGAGCTGATTCAAGAAAATACCTAACAACGTATTGCTTGGTTTCATCGTCGCCAAAAATAATATCATCAAAAGCTTGCTTTTGTGCTGCATTTAACGAAGCCACTACCAAGTTAAATTTTTCAACGTCATAGGTGTAGCGCGATAGATTTTCGACCCTGCCCACAACACCTTCAATAACCAATGATTTAACTACTTTTTCAAATTTGCTTGCATAGATCGTGGCCGGTACCGTCCCATAGCTGACCCCATAAACAGAAACAGTGGTTAAACTATACGCTTTACGAATTTCGTCAATATCACGGGCCGTGTTTAGGGATGAATACAAAGCTTGATTAACATATTCATCCCACGTTGCAGGGGCTGAACAGCCAACCCCGCGTTGATCAAAGTGTATCTGATTTATCCCTGATTCAACAATATCAGGAAACGGATGAGTGTTTTGTCCCGGCCCACCATCTACAAAAATAAATGTAGGCAAATTTGCGTCAAAAGCCTTTTTAGTATAAACATAAATTTTAGTGGTTTTCTTGCTTTCACTATAATCATAGGGCACATCAATCCATTTGCCAATTTCATAGGTCAGGGGTTCACCCGTATTTACAAATTTTGTGCAAAACTGTTCACCTGACATATAGTTTTCTCGGGTTACTTTGGATAAAACAGGCACATTAACGGATACAGAATCTTTGGCTGTTTCAAATCCACCAGTATTGCATGATGAAAGCACAAAGCTGAATGCGATGATAATCATCATCAAGAATCCCATTCCAAAACCCACAAAACCTCCCCAGGTTTTGATTTCAGCAATCTTTCAAATTTCAATATATAGAAATTGCGAAATCTTCGAGCAATGTATGCGATAGTGACATTTCCCGCATTAAAATACGGTGACTTAGTAATTATTCAAAGACTGTTTACTTTTTTGACACTTAATTGGCAGTATCGAGCGCATTCGGATCAAGAATTAAGCAGAAGAAATTTTAGCCTAAAATATTTAGTATTTTCAGATAGTTAGGCCGCTGTCTTGGTTTTGAAATTGGAACGCAAATTGCCCCTATTACTTTTGTTCGGAGGTTTTTTGAAGCAGCTATTTCTAATTCTTTCCATTACATTTGCCATTCATTGTAATGTTTTTGGACAAGGTACGTCTCAATCCGGAATCAGATTTCGTCCAAAATTAAATCTAGATAGTCCTGGAATTTCAACGGCTGATCACATCGCTTTTCGAGCGCTAATTAAAGGACTACTTTTTAATAACGAAAAAACCGATCTCATTAATGAAATAGATCGAACAAGAACTCCTCATATTAAACCGGTCAGTAGTGTTACTTTAAAAATGTCTGGAACTACAACTGTTCAATTGTCGCAAAATCAATCGAATGAGAAAAGAATCCTTTCAGATTCAGGGCTATTTTTTCAAGCCTCTACTTTGGATTTAAAAATGGAACCGGAGGAAAAAGCAGAGTACGTGGGCTTCTTATCCAGATTAAATGCAAGCCAATTACTGGATGAATATAATAGAATACGATTAGATTCTGAACAAGCCATTGTGGCTTTGGCGAATTTATCAATCCAATATTTAAGAACACACTAAATCTTTAAAGGCTGCGGCTTTAACAGCCCTACGTTTGCTAATCGTGAGGGAAGTTCTTTACCCATTTGTTCCTGCAGCCAAGGCGCAATCGATAGAACTTTATCTAAATTCATACCTGTTTTTACACCCATTTTTTGAAACATATAGAGTACATCTTCTGTAGCGACATTTCCAGTCGCCGCCGGGGCATAAGGACAACCGCCAAGGCCGCCAATGCTAGAGTCGAATACGGACACACCTTCGTTGTAAGCCGCCAATATATTAGCTAAGGCTTGCCCTCGAGTATCATGAAAATGACCGGCCAAGGATTTTACCGGGACTTTCTTTTTCAATTTCTTAAACAAAGATTGCACTTGTCCAACATGGGCTACACCAATGGTGTCTCCGATAGACACTTCAAAAGCGCCCATTTTTACCAATCGATAAGCCAAATCAACGACCACGTTTTCAGGAACGTCGCCCTCGAAGGGACAGCCAAAACATACACTTAAATACCCGCGAACTTTTATTTTATTTTTTTTAGCCATTGCAAAAACAGGTTTGAATCTTTCAAAACTTTCTTCGATTGTACAATTAATGTTTCTTCTAGAAAATGATTCGCTACAACCCGCAAATACGGCCACTTCCGTGGGTTTATAAACCAAAGCCTGATTCATCCCAAATTCATTGGGCACTAAAACAGAATAGTGAGGCTTACCATTCCACCTCTGAAGCCCAGACAGCACGTCCCCGGTTCCATCCATTTGCGGAATCTTATCAAAACGCACAAAGGCCCCGGCTTCAATGCGATGCGCGCCAGCGGCAATGAGTCGTTTAGCTAGCTCTAATTTTTGCGAAATGCTTAGAATTTTTTTTTCATTCTGAAGCCCATCTCGCAAACCAACTTCTACAATCTTTATCGTTTTAGCTTGAGCCATTAGGGTTCCTTGCCTGGTTCAATTTCCGCAATTAAGGCCCCCAGGTTGACCTGATCATTTTCTTGGAATAATATTTTTTTAATAACGCCAGCCATGTTGGCTTTTAACGTGTATTCCATTTTCATAGCTTCCATAACTAAAACACTTTCACCCACCGCTACGGCATCACCCAAATTTTTAAACAGTTTAGTGATCTTGCCTGGCATTGGGGCATAAATAAAATTAGATTTCACATCTTTTGCCGATGACTTGCCTCGCCGCCTAGATCCCTTGGCCTCTTGCTCAAAGCACAAGGTCTGCCCATTAATATGAACCCATAATTTATCTGCGACAATCTGGCCAAGAGCTTTTACAACGTCCGAATTGATTTTTTTTTCGAATTTCTGAATCACCACATTCTCCATTGCTGGTTCCATGGGTTTTGATTCCCACCAGCAGAAGTCTGCATTTTCACATTGGGAATTTGAATTTGCTTTTTAATTTCACCGATAAATGATTCTAGCTCTATCGATCTTTTAGGTTCGATCAATGGCTCAGAAAAATACTTGCCAATAAACTGAGTTGTCATTTTGCCACTTAAAAATTCAGGATGCGACAAGATGGCCTTTATATAAGGAATATTTGTGTGAACCCCAAAAATAATAGTCTGCTTTAGCACTTCAATCATTTTTTGAATCGCCCGGGGACGCGATTCGTCCCATACAATGACTTTGGCTATCATGGGATCATAGTAAGAGGTAATGACATCGCCTTCCTCAAACCCATACTCAAAGCGACGTCCCGGTCCTTCGGGAAAATGAACGTGGCCCAGTTTGCCCGTGCTGGGCATTCCGCCCAAATAGGAATTTTCCGCGTAAACACGACATTCAATACTGTGACCCTG
>JAYVPD010000173.1:0-4959 GCA_043757515.1 Pseudobdellovibrionaceae bacterium | reverse complement strand
GGTGATAATTGTGATTGTGTAAAAAGATATTTGTAAAATAATGATCCTTTGTTTCACTTTCACTGCTTTGAAAAATCAAATTCAGGTCAAGTCGAGTTCCTTTGACTACTGAATTGCGTTTTTCTTTGAACCATCCCCAATCACAGACATAGCCTTCACAAGGCCAAACAAATGAAGACCTAATTTTTGGTCCTGCTTTGTATTTTCGAGTGAAAAAGTCTGAATAGGAGGTGTATTTCAAATTTTCACCAGCGGGCTCAAACTGCTGTAAAGATTCAAAATCAATTCCAAAAAATAAACAGTATGGGACGATTATATATTTTGAAACGCTTGAACGAAAAAACGTTGAAAAATGTTTTGAAATAAAAATTTGAAGTGGCGCTGGAAAATTTATCCAAACAAAATTAGCAAAAAACCTAAGCATGGTATGAGACAGTATCGACGTATGAATTTACCTTGTCAACCTAGTCTAATCTAGAAACAGGACCAAACAGCCTTCATTGTTTTTACCGTTAGAAAGCTTTTCATAAGCCCAGTGGTAGCCGCCCATTTTAAGATATTTAATTGTGATGGCTTTTACGACACCCGTGCCTTTACCTGTCATAATGCGTGCGCGTTTTAAGTTTGTACGTGACAATTGCATTAAAAATCGATCGACCGTGTCTTCGACGGCTTCGGCTTTGTATCCATGAAGGTCCAAAAGATCTTTTGCCATAATTGATTTAAGCAAAGTTTTTAGCGGGTGGGAACTACTCAAACAAAAGTCTGGTTTGCGCAAGGCGCCAGATAACAGGATGTAATTCTAGGCATAAGCGTCTGTTGTGGAATTGATTTCGCAGCATAACGAGTACTTTCGACGAGAGCCACTACAGTAGAGCCGACAAAAAATCGGTGTCCAACTCGCCGACAGGAGAGACAATTTTGAGTAGGGAGTTTTTTTGAACGTTGTTGCAAACGAAACTACAAATAGATTATTTTTTTGGCAGATTTTTCTGTGCTGTTGGATATTGGGAGCTACGCATCCCGCAGTGGCCAGCATAGACGAAATTGTAAATGCACAATTTTTAAACGGAACAGGTGTTTTGCTTCAACGAAACGCCTTGAGTTTTGTTACGTCGTCGGGCGACATGATCGCTTTGAAAGGCGAACATTTTGGACTACTTAAGCCTAACCAATCCCAAACTTTGGCAGTCATTGTAGAAGATCGCACTCTTATGCACGCAAATAATGTACAACGGTTTTTATTAATGCAAGAAGGTTATGTCGTACCTTTGCCACTTAGGCGAGACGGCATCGTTGAGTGGAGTTATTCTTCCTTCCTTCATAAAGGCCGAGTGTATGGAGTTGTTTCCTTTCACGGCGCTGCGCCCAGAAAAAGTGTCGTTATGATTGTTCGAACGCCTGATGGTCATCGAATAAGACGCGAAACTGACACCTATTTAGATCAGAGTGCCCAGTCCTATGTGTTTGATGCCGGAAAATTAGATTTGGATATGGAGCGATTTGAATTTAATGACGGGTATTCCGAAGCATTTCCAAAATTCAACAAAGATCTTTTTTTAGGAATGGACGGCGATTCGTTTAAGCGCCTTGCTTTGGTTACAACGACAGCATCGCTGCTCGGTTCAGCGTCCCGGGCTTTGACTGTGATTGGCAGTAAAATGCGATTTGGTTTAGAGGCCTTGATGTCCGAATTTTCTGCTGACCAAGATCTGGAAGATCGAATAAACGCGCGTGTTTTTGGTCAGGAACATTTAGTAAAATTGCTGGTTCGCAATGCTCAAGTAGTGGATGACGTTCATTCAACCAAGCCAAGAATTATTGTCGTAACAGGAACCTCCGGAGTTGGAAAAACGTATCTAGCAAAAATATTAGCAAAAGAAAAACTAGATGACCCTGCATTTTTCTTAGAGATTGATGGGACAAAATATGCGGCCGGGTCCAAAGATGAAGCAACGGTTATGGCCCATAAATTAGTCGGTGCCGAAAGCGCGTATCAAGGTCAGCAAAAAGGCGAGCTTGTCGAGTTCTTAAAAAAGACAAACGGCCGCGGAATTATAGTTATCAATGAAGGCGACAAAATCCACCCTCATATTTACACGCGCCTTATGGAATTTTTTGACAATGGAACTTTGACTGCCGGTGATGGAACTATCGTTTCTGGAAAACAAACACTCGTGGTCATTACAAGTAATCGTGGCGCCCGCAGACTGATTCCAGAAGGGGCAAAGAATTGGACCGAGCAACAAATGGCTGACTATGTTTCTAAAATGACATCAGAGCAAATTAAAACAGTCTACTCAACTAAACTTCGGGCTGACGACAAAGATGTTTTGCCCGAGGAAGTTTTAAATCGAGTGGATGAGTTTGCTTTGTCTAGTCCCTTAACAAAATCTGTTTTAAACAAAATATTCCGTCACGCAGTTATTAGTCAAAATGAAGAGCTGTCTTTAAAATACAAAGATTTGAAATTTAGTTTTTCTGATGCGGCGTTGGATTACTTGGCTTCCGTCAATGTGAACATCCATATTCATGGACGGGAAATGAATCGACGGGCCGAAGGCGTTTTCAAAGATATTAAAACAGCAATTTCAAATGCGTTGGTTTCTAAAAAATGGAATCCAAGTCAAGTGCAGTCTCTCGATGTTTCACTTAAGGAAGACAGGGCCCATCATTGGTCGTTTACGGTAAACAATGATTTAGTGATTCCTGTACCACAGCCCTTGAATCCAAACCCTATGGCCGATCCAGAAATTCGAAAAGTAATACTGAATTTACAAACCAATTTAAAACGGCGCGTGATCGGCCAAGATGCTATGATAGATAATATTCATCAAATGGTAGTCAATCATTTGGCCCAGGGTGTACGTTATGTACCGACCGT
This sequence comes from Pseudobdellovibrionaceae bacterium, assembly GCA_043757515.1. Taxonomy (GTDB): domain Bacteria; phylum Bdellovibrionota; class Bdellovibrionia; order Bdellovibrionales; family Bdellovibrionaceae; genus UBA2316. Next base: position 2,075 of record JAYVPD010000173.1, on the reverse strand, counting down.
TTTTATGACTATTGGAACAACAGGGACAGGAAAAACGGAAACTGGAATCGCCATTGCTGAAAGCGTTTACAAATCTCCAGACCGAGTTGGGATTATGGATCTAAGCACAGTCACATCGAGCTACCATTATGCTTTGAAATTTGAACAGGGCGAAGGCGGCGGTGAATCAGAATTTGAAACTTACCTTAGAAATAATCCAGACGGCAGCGTTTTGATTTTGGATGAAGCGTCCAATATGGGCGGACAAAATAAAGCCATAAAAAATGAACTTTTCAAAAAGTTCTATGCCTTGTTTGATCGCGGAGTTTGGGTTAGCCCAGTAACGAAACAAGAGTACGATTTAACAAAACACATTATTCAATTGACTGGCAATGATGGCGAACATTTTTTTATGGGCTCAACGGCAGATGAAGACCGAATGGCCATTTGGAAATCTAAAAATCATGAAGACATTTTACATGAGCTCCTTATAGACGCCGGAATTCCAGAAGCCTTGATGGGGCGATTGGCCGCCTTGATATTAACGAAACCTCTATTGCGTTCCGAAATGAAGCCGATTGCGGAAAAAATGCTTTTAGAAAAAATCAAGCCTTTGGAAACTCAATACCGAGGCCTAAAAATTACCTATGGAGATGATGTACTGGATTCATTGGTCGATAGTTTTTTTAATCATAGTCGTGGAATGCGATCCATTAGGCACGTAGTAAACACCCGTTTTGGTAGCACAATCCAAATGGCTTTGCTAGAAAGCGAAATTGATTTAAACGATCTCACTGATGTTAAATTGAATTTGAAAATTAGCGATAATAAATCAACTAAGCCATATAAGCTGGCCGATGCGCCTAATCGAAATGTTCAATTGGCGGTCGATATAACGAAGAAGGATCCCAAAAAGCGCGCAAATGTTTTTAAGCGAATAGTTGACCTAACTGAATTTGCGCAAGAACAGGTTCTAGATAGATATGATGAAGCTTGGTTGTCGGCACTGCACGAGGCCGGGCACGCTGTGGCTAATGATCCAAAAATAACGGGTGACGTTGTGTCATTTATTACCATCCGCGGTGGTACATTTGGCATGGGGTCCTCAAAAATTAAATATAAAGGTTATGCACGCACGACACCTCATGACGGCTATGGTTCTCCCACAAAGGAAATGGTTATAGGACAGCTGGCTCGCCTTGCCGCGGGATCAGTAGCCGAAGTGGTTTCTGGACATGGGAATACAGCGGGGTGGTCCGATGATTTAAAAAAAATGCGAGCCCTAGCTAAAAGAGCCATTGTTTCGTATGGATTTGATTCGCGGTTTTATGGCGTTCAAGTGGATCAAGAAGGAAACACCGCTCTTAGCGAGGTCAAAAAACAACAACTTGAAAATGCAATGCAAGAACTTATTGAAGAGGGAATTCAGCTGGCAAAAACGCGATTAATTAAAAAGTGGGATGCGGTAGTAAATGTCGCAAAAGAGTTAATGGTTAAAGGCGAAATTTATGGCGTTCGATTTGAAGAAATCAGCAAATCATCTGTTGATGCTAAAGACGGAACGACTCATGTATCGCCCACTTATCATGGATTGCAATGCTTCGGCTTTTACAGTTTTCATTAAATTTCCTATTTTTCTGTATCCAAGACGAATAAAACTGCTTCAAATTTCCACATCTGCAGCAGTTTAAGGAAAATCGCGTACTAAAAACCGAACTAAAATTAAAAAAATACTTTGTAACCTGACGATATTTCTCATAAATTGGGGTCCGTAGTTTAAAGAAATAACAATTCCTCGGAGGATTTATGATTAAGTATATTATTTTGCTAGCGCTTGGACTCGTATTGGGATGTTCCAGTGCTGCTAAAAAACCAACGCCTAGCACACCGGCATCTACACCAGCTCCTGCTCCGGCGGCTTCGCCTGCGGATTCAAAGGGAGCTCCTGTTGAGGTTAAACTGGAAGGCGCTGCCAAAAAAGGTAAGAAAGCCAAAATAGAAAAAGCAGCCGCTGTTTCAGACAAAGGCGATGTTACCTGCCAATCTGGAAAAGAAGTTCGAAAGTTAGCGGTAAAAGCTAAAGGCAAAGGCTGTGA
>JAYVPD010000172.1:0-19058 GCA_043757515.1 Pseudobdellovibrionaceae bacterium | reverse complement strand
GTTAAAATAGCTGCTGAAAAAGCAACTGTTCTTTCAGGCGCTTCTCAAGAAGAAGAGACTCCAAATTTGCCAACTCATAATCCAAATTTGAATCAGTTACCTCATTCTAGCTAATTAAATAAATTAGTATTTAACTGAAATATACAGAAATCAAAAAGGACCTAACAAGGTCCTTTTTTTTTTAGAATTTTCGCCAATTAAAGAAACGAGTTTTTCCTGCTTTTAATTCGACCTCTCTGGAAGAAGCCGCCTCGCCTTGATCTCCTGAGTATTTATTTTGTACAGAAATATTCAATTTGTATTTACCCGGCTTTACTCGGAGACGAACAATTTGGAATTCTTTAGGCAAAAATGACCATTGACGTAAATCAGCCCTATCAGATGCATGCATGGCGACCGCCGCAATAAATCCTAAAAGTTCATTTTTTTGTCTGATCTGATCGGCTGCTATTTCTTTGGCAACTATCCCACCGATCCGGCGAGCAGCCAAAGAACCTTGATCTTCAAGCAAAGTTTTGATTTCAGCGTCATCGACACTGTAAACTGAACGAGTTTTTGCAAACGATGTCGAGCCCTGCTTATCAAGCCTATCAAGGGTAACAATGGCATTTCTGCTTTCCACCGGTACAGGACGCAAAATCGGAAATCGCGGACTCCGTGGATTTACGTCTTTGCGCGCACCCCAACCATTTTGAAAAATCACAACAACGTCCGCGATATTTGAATCATACCAAGTAGGGTCCTCTTGCACATTTGAAAACTCATTCTTGAATTTTTTGTACTCATCCATTCGTTGGGATTTTTTTGCAGTTCGAACTAAATCGTCTTCAATTCCAGTTATGCGCGAATCAATTCCATAGGCCTCTTTATAAGCTAAAAAAGCATCATCATACTTTTTATCAGCTTCCCAGATCAAAGCAGACAAATATTTCGCAAACGAGTTCAATTCAAATTTCTTTTTTTCTTCTTGTCTGTAAAGTAGGTATTTTTCGTTGATTCTGCGCGTTTCAACCAAGGCGGAATCTAAATCATTAAGCTCAAGAAAGTTAAGCGCCAAATAAGCGTTAACAAATATTTTTTCAAAGGTATCCCCTTTGTATTGAACTACTTCTTCGTTAAAAAGCAATGAGCCAGCAACTCGGCTGATTGATTGATAGTCGAATTGATCAATCAATTTGAGCCCTTTCATAAAATAACTATTACTCTCGAGGATTTTTCCTTCAAACTGAAGCAAGGTCGCATAGTCTAAAACATAGATAAGCTGATCATCCGTTACTTGATCAGCCAATACTTTAAGCTCGCTGCTAGCTGACTGCAATTGCCCGGATTCTACAAGGCCGCGCGCTTTAAAAACTTTACTTTGATAAGTGGCGCACCCGCCCAATAAGAAAAAGGCAAAGGTGCAGAGGATACCGGCAGCTACAAAAGAAAAATTTGAAAATACCGTAGTTCTATTCATAGCTGCTTTTAGAAAACCTAATTACAGACCGATTGATTTCTTTTTAAACTGCTTTCGCATTTGTTTATAGTTGGACCAAACAATCTTGGATGTTTTCAAGTTAGTGAGATTCAGGGTCATTTTATAATAGACTGTTTTATCTTTTCCGACTTCTTGAACAATAGAATCCATCCGACCATTTAATATAAAATCAGCTCCTGTCTGGCCGCCAGGTCCTTTTTTAGATTCGTCCGAGACAACACCAGAATTTTGGTAGTCATATTCGTCTTTAATATCTTGTCGAGCTTCCTTATCAATAAATTCAATTTTGCCAGAATTCATCAATTCAACTCGAAACATATCCATAATGTTTTGAGTATCGATATGTTCACTTGTTTTATTTTGCAACTGAGTAACCATCACAACGGGTGGCGTCTTTGCATTTGCGATAGCAGGGTGGCTTACGACACTGGCAACTAATTCTTTCACCGATTTCTGCATGTCAGTTTCTGACCACTGATCATTTAAAAGATTTTCTTTTTCAACATCGTCGTAGCTGCCTTTTACAAAAGCCTTTGGCCCACATTGAATTGAAAAAATACTTAGCGCTAACAAAAATAAAATTCTGGTTTTCATTTTGTGCTCCCAATTTAGATATTCCAAAAGTCTATAGCCATAACCTGCCGAAAACAACTGGGGCATGACTCGACGATTAACATTTGAGGGTAAATAAACCACAAGTTACATAACTGTAATGACAGCAGATCTAAAGTCTTGGATGCGGTATAGTTACATTTACCACAGAGAACTATTTTGGAACCACTTCAAAACCCTTATAGTCAATTGCAGCGGGAATGCCCTCTGGAGTATCAAGTCTTCTATAAGACTTGATCTTGTATGTCGATGGGTCTAATTGCACTATCCAGCCATCTTTGCGCGCGTTCGCGATGAATGCATCAGCCTGATGACGGCGATCTTCTTCTTTTTGCTTTTGAAGTTTTCGCTCTTCTATCACAGATTCATACACAATTGATCTTGGATCCATTGGCTTCTTTTTTAGCTCGGAAGTACGACCAAAATCTTCGGCCATTTGATCAATGCGGGGGTCCTCAGAAAAATCCACAATAGGCTGGTCTCCTTGAGGCAGATTGTTGCCTACTTGATCCATAGTATTTCCGTGGCTAATTTTAATATTTGCCACCAACGTTTTTAATCTTTCGAGTTCCATTTTATCACTTACAGATTTTAAATGATCGTTAACTGTTTCCAGATCATTTGGCTTATGAACAGATGAAAATTCCACCTGTCCCTCTGAGTTCAAATTTAAATGGTCTTCATAAACGACATACCAACAAAATAAAGCCGACGACATTAGGAAAAAAATCCCGATCATCCATACAAAAACATTGTTTTGCTTTTGCTTTTTCTTTGCTTTCATCTGTCCTCTATTCTAACACATAACTGTAGTTTCACGATTTCATTTTTAAGGTCTAAATTTTTTTTCTCAATTTGATACTAATTACTTAGCAAAACCGCCTTTATAAGAATATTACCTTCTTTAAATGATCTCGAGTCGTTAGTTGTATTGATAGCTTTAAAGTTTTGATTATCATAAAAAAGACCCAAAGCGATCTTTGATTTCTCTAATAAGAGGTACTGATACCCAATCTGGTAGCGGATTTGCGAGGAAATGCTTTTTGGCGCAAAGGCGCCATATTCAAAATTCAAAGACAATTGGTTTTTGTTGTATACAAACCGATAATCTAAACCGACACCGGCTAAAGTTGCCTGCAACCGAGTTTGAGTCGCCTTATGTAAAAAATCAACAATTTTCGCATATCCGAACGGTTGAATTCTCGATTTTCCAAACTGAAAAGAATAGTTCAAGAAACCAGAAAAATCAGTGAACGTTATATTGTCATCTTTAGCGGAAACCAGTGCGGTTGAATAGGAGGCCGCTAGTTGAAATTTGGACCAGACTGGCTTGGTTTGCAAGTAAGCATCCATAGCAATTCCACTTGAAGCCGAACTCACTGAACCGGCGTCAAAGGACAAATTCTTAGAGCCCAAGCCAAATGTTACTTCTTGAAAAAAACTCTTGTCAGTGCTGACTAATTCCTTCTTTGGCTCGTCTTCTTTCTTTTTTAATCGAATATTTTGCAACGACAAATTCAGCTCGACATTTTTGACGGAAAATTTAATTCCGCCGATCATTCCATCTTCGCGGGCAGTGGACGGCAATTCGTAGAACTTCCAAGATTCGCCCTTTCCCCCACCTTCTACCAAAGAGCTTTCGCCCCCTTCTATTTCCGCGGGCATCGAAACAACTAATATAATCTTATCTTCATATTTGTCACAACTCACCCCCATTGGAAAAGGCGGGATTTTAAGCTTTTTATCCGCAGGCAAAACAGATGTGTTGATAAGGAAGTTTTTGCACTGATCATTAAATAGTCGGAACTGGGATTCCGTAACTACTATTTTAAACTCTCTTTCTGTTGCATCTTTGAATTTTACTTTAATTTTATCTTCAAAAATTAACGCATCAATAGTTACTGTATTACCTTCTACAGCAACATGGGTAGCTTCATTACCAGCTTCTGCAGACTCAATCGGCTTATCTAGATTTAATACGCCTTTGTAAACTAGACGTTTTCCGGGTTTAGCTCCAAGAGTTAAAAAAGCTAAAGTAAATGGAGCGGGCACTTCGGATTTAACCCAAGAATCAGTGCCTGATATCGATTTTTTTTCCAATAAATCGACCCCCGCGAAAACAAAACTTTTCGCAAAAAAACCAAAAATCAAAATAATTCTGAAAACTGTCTTCATTCAGAAACCGTAAATTGGCCGTCTTTTGCGACTTTCACGAGAATTGTTTTTTCCCTTTTTTGAGCAAAATTGAGCGTTATGGGCGGCAGTTTTTCAACTTTTAAATTGTTAAACACTGAGGGTTTAATAATGGCGTCCTTTTTGTTTCCATACTGGTTATAGAACCGAAAGGTGACCTTATAGGTACCTTCGATGGTCTGGTTGGTCATCCAGGATTCCACTCCAGGGCCATAGGTACTGTCGATAACAAATTCACCAGGAACATTTGCGATCGATCTTTTTTTATAATTGAAGACATTTCCTTTTGGATCTTCAACTACCATATCAATATCATGCTTTTCCGTGTCCCATTTCACAAACACCATCATAAAATGGTCATCGTCTTTAATTTTCGGCGAATCGTCTACCTTTTTTTTCAAGTATGCATTTTCTTTGGTCATGTCTTTGTTTTTTACGTCTAATATTTTTAGGTTAGTTTCAAGATCTAGTAAGCTTTTTTTAAGTTTTTTGATTTGTTCTGCCTCAGCATTTTTCGATTTGTCAGTTTTTTCATGTTCGTCATTTTTTTCTTTAGCGAATTTCTCGAGCTCCTTAATTTTTTCTTCGGAATATTTTGCTAATTTTTCTGCGGCAATTTTTTCTTCTTCAATCTTTTTATTTTTTTCTAGCGCCAATTTTAAATCTTCTTCATTCTTTAATACTTCTTTTTTCATTTGAACTAGATTGTCTTCTAAATCTTTTTTGCGTTTTTCGTCGTCTTTTCTTTTGATTTCAATTAGGATGTCGTCTGTGGCAGCCTGTGTTTTTAGCATATTCGTAACTACTGGCTTTGGGGCGTCTTCGGCTGGCTTGGTTTCTTTTGTGGGTTTCACCTCAGACAGGAATCCCTCTTGCGATATTTTTTGAAGAGTTTCTTCCATTTTTGCTTTGTTGTTTGTGGATAGCACATACATCATCACGAAAAAGCCAAATAAAAGGGTCATCATATCGGCGTAGCTAACTAGCCATTTTTCATCAATATGATTTTCATCATGTTCAGAATTGGAATAGAAATCTTCATCCCGATTATTTAACATTCCTAACCTTCGGAACCGGTCTTAGGGAGATCGATCACATTTGTTTTATCATGATCATTTTTCTTTGCCACTAGTTCATCAAGATGGTCTGATTCGGGCGGCATCACATAACTTGCCAAACCAGTACCGACCACCGGCACTTTAAAAAATATGTTTCGTAAATACACCTGATCGCGAATAGGTAGTTGGCTAATTAAAGTTTCTGCAATGATTTTTGGCGCGACACCTTGTTTTATAAGAGCAATTCCGTGCACTATCAAACTTCTTGTAAAAAAATCGTCATTTGCCACCCGAGCCGCATAGTCTGCAAGGGGTAAGAACACAAAGTTTGCGATGGCAATACCCCAGAATGTAGCAACTAAAGCAACGGCCATGGCGCTGCCGATACCGTCCATACCGGAAGCATTTAAACCCATCATCATTTCAATCATTCCAGAAGAAGCCCCTAGCAAGCCAAGGCCGGGTGGAAACTTTGAAATTGAAAGCAACATTTTATGATCTTCTTGATATCTTTTCTTAAAAGAGTCTCTTCTATTTTTCAGAATCAGGATTAAGTCGTCATACCCAAGAGCCGATTTAGACAGAAGCTTGAGAGCTTCCTTTAAAAACGGATTGGAAACCGAATAGTTTTGCAAAAACCCATTTTGATCTTTTTTGTACTCATCAGAAATTCTTATAAGATCTGCAACGACAAATAAATCTACCGTCTTTTTCTTAAAAAATAGTCCGTAAACCAAAAAATCCAGCATCTCTTTTAATTTTCGAAACGGAAACGCTAAAAGTGTCACGCCAAGAGTCCCACCTAGCACAAGAATCAGGGCATGCATGTTTAGAAAAATTTCAGGGTTTTTTGAGCCATGGATTACCCCAAAAAATACAACAAAGGCTATAATAGCTGTGCCTAATAATGACGATAAATTCATGCATTTAGGATCGGCTTTAAAAATAAAAGGTTTATAGAAATATACCGTTACTGCCTAAGTCTGGCGATTGAGTTTTGGCTCTATAGGTAACTGAATAATAAATTCTGTTCCAACCCCGACCTGTGATTTTACTTGAATGTCCCCGCCATGCTTTTGAATTATTCCATAGGTAATACTAAGGCCTAGTCCTGTACCCTGCCCCACGCCTTTGGTCGTGAAAAAGGGATCAAATATTTTATCTAAATTGTCCGCTGGAATTCCGCTGCCACTGTCTTGAATTGAAACTTGGATCCAACTGTCTTTGTCTTTGATGGTATTTACATGGATCCAAATAGTTCCGACACCTTGAATTGCTTGAATTGCATTCGATAAGAGATTTACAAAAACTTGGCTAATCTGACTGGCAAAACATTTGATTTGTGGTATCGGCTCAAAATCCAACTTGATTTCAATTCTATTTTTAATTTCGCCCTGAAGAAGGTTAAGAGTTGTTTCAATTGTTTCTTTTATATCGATCTCTTTTATTTGGGACTCATCAATTCTGGAAAAATTTCTTAGGCCCAACACGATATCTCGAGTTCGACGCGCCCCTTCTTCGCAAGATGATATCAATTTAGGCAAATCGCTGATGATATAATCAAACTCTAAATCTGCTTTTCTTTTTTCAAGATTGGCCGGGTCAGCGCTGGCCGATTGCACCAAATCAATTAATTTTCCTGAATAGTCCCGAAGGTAGCTCATGTTGCTATAAATAAAACTTATTGGATTATTCAGTTCATGGGCAACTCCCGCGACAAGCTCACCCAATGAAATCATTTTCGCTGAATGAACCAATTTTTTCTGTGTGTCTTTGAGTTCTCGATTTGCGGCTTCTAATTCTTGAACTTTTTTCTTGAGATCATTTCTGGCTTGCCAGATATTTATACTCATTTGATTAAAGCTTTCCGTTAGCAAACCAATTTCAGTATCATTTTTAATTGGAATTGTCACTGCTTGCTCTTGCATTTCAAATGAATGCAAAGCCTCTACAAGATTATTTAACGGAGCGAGAATCCACTTACTTGTGATAATCACAGTGATAATTAAAAATATAATAACTATGCCTACTACACTAAAATAGGCCAGATTAATTTTTTTTAACACTTGCCTTGAATCTGATTTGGAAACCCCAAGTGATAGAAGAAAACGCGAATGACCCCATTCCATAAACGAAACGTAGAAGCCAAACGGAGTATTTTTTATTGGGACTTCGACAATGGGATCTTTTGAATAGGCAACCGATTGAATTTTTTCAAAAATACTATCAGCTTTGCTAGTTTTAAAACTTGATAGAATAATAGTGCTATCTTCCTTGCCGAGTGCAAATTCTAATTTGAGTCTATTTTTTAATCGATTTACAAAAACTGAATCTAAATATATTTTTTGATGAAGATACCCAATCGTCTTTTTGCTTTGATTTTGAACCCGGGATAACAATGTTAATAAAATTCGGTCATCGGTGTATTCAAGTATGGGGATGTCTTTTGCTATTTTTAATGCTGCAATATATTTCTCTGAAAGAAAGGTCGCTTCATCAGTATTGGACTCGACGTCAACTTCGTTTTTATCATTCTTGGTAATCTTTGCTATTTGCTTTGCATCTCTATTAAAAAAAATCAACTCAGATGAAAATTCTTGTAATATGTAATCTTGCCCTATTTGATTGAGGCTTTGTTTGTCGCTGATTGATAAACTATACACCAAGACAGGATCCTTCAAATAGCGATCACGACGAACCTGCAGTCCCGATTTGAAATCGGCAAGAATTACTTCAATTTCACGCGAATTTACAGACAGTCGCTGCAACAATTCTTTATCTATAGCCTGCTCATATTTTATGGAAGAATAGTACGCGACGAAAACAAGTGGCAAAAGCGATAGCAGCAAAAACCACATTATGATTATGGTCCTTATTGACCGTTTTGCTTTCTTCCGCTTTAAAGTAATCTTCCTCATGTATCGAAAACCCTAGAATCCCACCCAAATTTTTTAACTCGGGAAATTCGTGACTATTTGTTTACGGCCGCTTTTTCTTCAACGGTAAAAAGAAGACGAACAATTCCGTCTGGCATCACTCGAGGATGAGCTTCTTTTATCATTTTGCCTGTTGAAAACTCTTTTAGTAATGCTTCAAGTTCAGCTAATTTCGCTTCCGGGACAGTGAAATGAAAATAATAGAGATTTGGAGATTTCTGCCAACCAATTTCAACTTCCCCGGCTTTTTGGCCCCCAAGTTCAAGGATACGATCTTTAATTTTTGGTGAAACAGCTACCGCGTTTGTAACTAGAAATTGACCTCGATAGATCCAACCGGACGATTTTGGTTGTATGACTTTATCAGCGGTCGCTGCAACAGCAACAACCGGTGGCTGAATAGGCAATGCAGCTTTTGGTGGTTCGACTTTTGGTTTTAATTCTACGACTTTTGATGTCGTATTGGTCGCAACGACTACAGGTGGTTGTTTCACCTCTTCATCTACAAACGAAGGATTTTGTTTGTTTGCTTCGGGTTGTTCTGCGGTTTCTGTTTTCTTTTTTCTATCGACTTCCGCAATTACAAATTGATTATCGGTGCTATCGTTTAAATGAATAATTCTATTTAGCGGCAATACGTTTAATACGAATACTAACAGCAGTCCAACCAACCCAGCCTCTAGAATCCATTTAAAGCCGAGTGGCCACTGATGCCATCGCAGGCGATTAACGATAAAATTGACCTGCGATGACTGCTGTTCAATTTGTTTAATTGCAGCATCATTGACCAAAGTTTCGCTTAATTTCTCGCAGTACTGCATTCCGTTAATCAATCGTATGAATTCGTTTTGCAGTTCAGGATTTGATTCCATCACTTTTTCAACGGAGGCTTTTCTTTCCTTGTCTAAGGTGTCGCGAGCAAATTCAAAAAGCAAATAGTTGGCGGTAAACTCGCTCATATCCCTGCCATGAATTTTTTTTAACTTTATTATTTCCACTCGCACCTTAGGTTACTTCATTAAATATGTGTTTGATCCCAATTTCTTTAAAGCGCTAGCAATACGATATCGATGAGTCCCTTGTGAAACATTCAGGGCATCTAAGATATCGTCTTCACCGACTTTAATTACCAAACCCCAAATCAAAGAAATTAATTCATTTTTTGAAATTTTCTTGTGAAACTCTTTCCATGGTCCCAATTCTAAGTCGGCAGGCAGAATCCAAAATTCACCAACGTTTTTTGTAATGTAGACTTCTGTATTTTTATTTTTTGAAAAATAGTCAGTAGCGATTTTGATCATCATTTTGTTTAAATCAGATCCAGATTTTAATTTTTTTAATTTTTCTATTGTTTTAATTGTGAAATGAATCGATTTCGTCTCATTCATTAAGGAAAAAAAAAAGAATAGTGACAACGGACGAATATAGGCTTTTACATCAATGGGATCACTATTAGTTTTTAGATCCACTCTTGTTATTCCTATTCTACGGTAAGTTGTCTTAGAAGATCTAAATTATCTAATACTTTGCCAGAGCCCAGAACCACACAACTTAATGGATCTTCAGCAATAGAAACTGGTAATCCCGTTCGCTCCCTTAGCAGCACATCTAAATTGGCCAATAAAGCACCGCCGCCAGTTAGCACAATTCCGTTATCGACAATATCTGATGCCAATTCTGGTGGGGTTTTTTCAAGAGCGGTGCGAACCGCATCCACCACTTCGGACAAAGGATCCATCAAAGCGTCATTCACTTGAGACGAAGTCACTTCGATAGTTTTTGGCGCGCCAGCCACTAAATCGCGGCCTTTAATTTCCATGGTTCGTTCTTCTTCAAATGGATACGCATTTCCAATTTCAATTTTAATTTTCTCTGCAGTTCTTTCACCTATCAATAAATTAAACTGTCTTCGAATATAATTTACAATGGCTTCATCAAATTTATCGCCTGCAACTTTGATAGATTTACAATAAACAATACCACCCAAAGATATAACGGCTACGCCTGTGGTGCCACCACCCATATCAACAACCATATTTCCGCTTGGTTCGGTGATAGGCAAACCCGCACCAATAGCAGCAGCCATAGGTTCTTCAATCAGGTACACTTCCCTTGCACCCGCTGATTGTGCGGCTTCCCGAACCGCCCGCTTTTCCACTTGGGTGATTCCATAAGGAACGCAAATAATAATTCTTGGGCGCATAAAACTTTTCTTTTCGCCCATCGATTTGGTGATGAAATATTTTAACATCGATTGCGTAACTTCAAAGTCAGCAATAACACCGTCTTTGATTGGTCGAATGGCGACAATACTACCGGGCGTGCGACCCAGCATTTCTTTTGCTTCTTTCCCTACGGCTAATACTCGATTCTGCAGACCTCGGTAATTTTTTTGAACGGCAACAACCGAAGGCTCATCCAAAATGATGCCACGGCCTTTCACATAAACTAATGTGTTCGCTGTTCCTAAATCGATTGCTATGTCATTTGAAAAATAGTCTGAAACTTTATCTAAAAATCCCATATTCATCCTGTTTCGGGTCAGTTGTTACTCACATCAAAAAGGTGAAAAAAAACCGATATTTTGACGTTCTACGAAGATTGTAGGTTTCCATAAAATAAGTGTCAATGCGGATATTTATGCTCTAGTGGCTCAAAAAAACGCTTAGCATCATGAGCGTGATAAATACACCTCGGTTGGAATTTCATTTATACAGGAACCCTAAAAGCGAGATTCAATCGATTTTACTCGGAGATTTCATGGAAACAGTAGTTGTATCAAAATTTGGTGGAACATCGATGGGCGATGCCCAATGTATTAAACGAAGCGCCCAAGTCAGTATCAGCCAAAAAGCAAAACTCGTCGTAGTTTCAGCGACTTCTGGAACCACAAATCAGCTAATTGCCCTGGGAAATAAGGCTTTGGTAAGCGAATGGAATCTTTTGGAAGCCCAGATTTCCATTGTCCGCGACAGGCATTTGGCGATTGGCAAAGACCTGGCTTTTGAATCAGCTAATCAACTTATTTTGAATGGCCTGTTCCAAGAATTGGAATCGATTATTAAAGGTGTTTTTTACTTGAAAGACTTATCAGCAAAGGCTTTGGACGCACTTCAAAGTCTGGGCGAACGAATGTCGTCTGTTTTATTTGCGCAGGCCTTGAAAAATGAACTCGGCACTAGCAATCGATCGGTGATACTCTATGATGTTCGCTCTGTTCTAAAAACCGACGGATCGTTTGGCAAAGCAAAACCGCTGCAAGATTATATTAATCAAACGGCCCCGGCATTTTTTTCTGAAATCTTAAAAAATGAGAATGTGGGTGTCACTCAAGGGTTTATCGGTTCTACAATGGAAGGTCACACAACTACCCTAGGCCGCGGCGGTAGTGATTTTTCTGCCGCCATTTTAGCTGAAGGGATAAAAGCCACAACGTTAGAAATTTGGACTGACGTGACTGGCATTCTTACAACCGATCCTCGATTAGTAAAAGAGGCCAAAGTTATTGATGAAATTTCTTTTAAGGAAGCTTCTGAGCTAGCAACTTTTGGAGCAAAAGTTTTGCATCCAGCAACCTTGTTGCCAGCGATTCGAAAAAATATTCCCGTGTTTGTCGGCTCTAGTTTTGACCCTCAAAAAGGCGGCACCTGGGTCCGAAAGGAAGTAGAAAAGCAACCCCTCATTCGCGCACTTGCTTTGCGAAGGAAACAAGTTTTAGTAACGCTTTCAACCCCAGAAATGCTTCAAACTCACGGTTTTCTATTTCAATTATTTACTATTTTTAATGATCACCATGTTTCCGTCGATGCCATCACAACATCAGAAATTTCTGTTTCAATGACATTGGATGAAATCACACTTCAAAATAAAGAACTATTTCGTAAACTAGAAACCATAGCAGAGGTAAATATCGAAGAAAACCTTTCACTGGTTTCCCTAATTGGTAACAACATTATTCACACGCCTGGGCTAGCAAAACGTATATTTGAATCTATTCCAGAAATAAACGTTCGAATGATTTGCTTAGGAGCGAGTCGGCATAACTTTTGTTTTTTAGTAAACGATAGCGAAGCGGAAGATGCCTTAAAACGACTTCATAAGGCTTTTATTGCTTAGAATTCTAAACCTTCCTTTCATAATTTTCAAGGAAGCAAGTTCTCTGCCTTTATGGTTCCGTTGACCACTCAACATTTTAAAATGTTATTTCAAAATCTAATTTATTAGATTGGTAAAATCACAGCAATCGGAAAGACTGCCTTTTTAGGGTGAATTCAAAAATTGCTCAAAAAGAAGTGGCAATTTCTTAAATCTCATCTTTTCCGTTTTGAACTGTTCTTTTATATAGGCTGAATAGGAATAGTTACTAAACTTTGCTTTAAACTTAGTTGCCAACCAGGCGCGGAAGGGTCTGTCTATTTCAATATTCAAACTGTCTTCGGTAGCAAAGAGGTAACCATCGAGAAAATAGGTTAGGTTTTGAAAATCTGGAGGCCCACCAACAAACATCGACGGTCGCTTACAGATGCTCATTACAAAATTCAAGAGTCTAGTTTTTTGCGCCTTAGTCATCTTCTTAGCTAGTTTCATTCGCTCAAATTTTATCAATAGCCCAAGGAATGATCAACTACCCAATCCTAGATTGTCAGTTGCGACATATTGGATTAGATGAGTAAGAATTGTGAATAAGTCTCCAATATTTAACAATCCCGAGGTTGTTTTTCAAACAGTATGATCAGTGTGCATTTGATTCCAAAGCGTTAAAATCGGCTTACAATTTCAATTTTAAAATTAATTTTTTTTCCAACCCATTTCGGTTTTTATATAAGCTTTTAAGATGGACAAATCGGTGGTGATTTGCTCAGCAGTGTATTCAAGTTTATCACGATAAACGTCTGCTATTTCTTGAAATTTACTTAAACCGTGATCGCGATGATATAAAAATAAATTCGAACGGCGAATATAAAAATCTGGAATATTCAAACACATTGTTTGTTCGATATGAAAGGCCACTTCTTTTTGCAATAGCGAATATTTTGGATTGGATTTCAAAATTATCGATGATTCGGGGCCATATCGTTCAGCCATTTTGATTTCGTCAGCATTAGTTTGCTGGGCTAAAAAATCACGATAGCCTTGCTCGGTAACCAAGTCATTTATGGGTTCCAGTGTACGAGAGTTTTTAAACTGGTACTGTTTTTCATAGGGCAAATCATGTAATATTGATTTTACTGCGTCATCAGCCATTTTTCGGTAAGTCGTGTATTTTCCGCCAGACACATGAGTGATTCCAAGACTATCTTTAAATATTAAATGTTCACGACTGGTTTTTCCAGGCGTTGAGGAATCATCTTTTACCAGAGGACGGACTCCAGAATAAGAAGACAAAATATCGTCAATGTTTACATTTGAGTTTGGAAAATACGATTTTAATACTTGCAACAAATAGTCAACATCCGCACTGTCCGAATGAACTCCATCGGGATTTCCTGGAAAATCCGTATCGGTCGTTCCTACAATCGTGTAATCGCCGCGTGGTATTCCAAAAATAATTCGCGAACTTTTTTCGGCACCCATTACGATGGCTTGATTCAATGGCAATTTGTTTCTTGGCAAGATTAAATGAATCCCTTTTGTCGGCCTTAGTTTTTTTTGCCAAGTTTTTTCTATTTGAGATCCAAAAACATCGGTCCAAGGCCCGGTACAGCTTATGATTTGGTTACACCGAAGCTGAATATGTTCGTTTTTAAAGGTATCAACGACGTCGACAATATAATTTTCTTTGGACTTAGTTATGTTTTGAACTTTTAAATAGTTTCCAACAGCAGCTCCATGGGTTGCCGCAGAACGAAGAGTTTCAATCGTAAGTCGATCGTCATCCATATAGGCATCATAGTATATATAAGAGCCTATTAACTGATTTTGCTTAAGTTCTTTTTGCGCCTCTAGTGTGTCCTTGGCTCGAAGGCGCCTGTGAATTTCCGGAGCTTGGAAAAGTGAAAGCAAATCATAGAGCCACATTCCAATTCCCATCGTAAAAAATGAAACTCGAGATTCTTTAAAAATGGGAATCATAAATCGCATGGGATGTACAAGATGGGGCGCAATTTCAAATAGAGTTTTTCGCTCTGTTAAGGCTTCGAAAACCAATTTAAATTCAAAATTTTCTAAATAGCGAATTCCGCCATGTATCAGTTTGCTTGAACGTGACGAGGTACCTGAAGCGAAATCCTTACCCTCTACCAGGGCCACCGTCATTCCACGTAAACTGGCTTCACGAGCAACCCCAGCACCTGTAATTCCCCCGCCAATGACCAATAAATCAAAAATTTCCCGGTTCATACGAACTAAATTTTGATTTCGCTGCTCATTGCCGAGTGGGTTCATTTCGTAGTCTTTACGTAGATCATCTGCGGATTCCAAGATTCTGGTTTAAACGCGTTTACGGAATTTATAAGACCTTGATTGTTTAGGAAATAAACCCTTTGAAAGTGCTTATCCCGAGATAACTTATAAGCAATCTCTACTAATTCATCTCGAGCTTGAAGCGCAGAATAAGAGAGATGTTCAACCCACAAAGACTGGGTCTGGCCTTCCAAAAAGAGCAACGGTTGAGCCGTAAAATAGCCAACCAGCAGTCCTTCATTGGAAAAATTAGATTTATTTTCAGTATTTCTGGCCAAAAAACTCCATCCTAGTGAGGCGTAATGTTCTAGAGATTCCTTTCTCCAGCGCGAATTCCACTTGATAAACTCGCGTTCCATTTCATTTTGCTCAATTTCGACTAATTTTCTAGTCTCGAAATCGAGAAGTTCTTCAATATCTTCTTTTTGCATCACTCGGCAGTAAAAACTCATGGTTCTCTTTTTCTCTCCGGAAAGAAACGTTCCAATTATGGACAGTGTACTTAAATTAAGTTAGGGTTTCAATCTATGAAATACAAATCTTACCCTGAAACATTTTGGAAAGAATTAAATGAAACTCTGGCCGAACTCAAGAAAAATCCGACTCCTTTGGTGGCCTTATTTGATGCTGATGGCACCCTTTGGGACACGGATCTGGGCGAAAATCTATTTAACTACACGATAGACAATCGTCTGGTGGAGCTTCCGCCCGATCCTTGGAATCATTATCAAGAGCTAAAGAAAAAAAACTCTGATCCTAAAGATGCTTATTTGTGGTTAGCTCAAATTTACCAGGGAAAATCCTTGGCACAGGTTCGCCAATGGGCAGATGAGGCATTGAAATCGCTCAAACCGTTTCCAATTTTTGAAGAACAAAAGAAACTGATCGATTTGCTTTTAAAAAATAAGGTAAAAATTAATGTAATAACGGCATCGATTTCCTGGGCCGTGCAGCCTGGCGCACAGTATTTAGGTTTGGATGATTCCTGTGTCATAGGTGTCGAGACTCAGGTTGAAAATGGCTACATTACGACCAAGCAGTTTGGAGTAATTACTTATAAGTCTGGAAAAGTAGACGCTTACAAACTGCAAAGCAAAACAGTTCCTTTTTTAGCCTCTGGGAACTCTGAGGGGGATATTAATTTGCTCGAATATGCTAGCCATATAAGGCTGGCAGTCAGCGCGGCCAACCGTGAAGATCGCCTTTATAAATCGGAATACCAGCTGCAACAAATCGCCAAAGAGCGAGGCTGGATTCAGCACCGTTTTATTTAGGTAGGAAACTCCGGTATTAAATTATTTCCTACAGTGACCTTTTTTGACGACCAATTGTCATGATTACAAAGAGACCCTGTACACCCAATTCGAGTTCACGATAATAATTGAAGTTATTAGTGTACGTATCAATGACAGGATCCTTTAGTAAAATGCTCGTGTATAGCTCTGCCTATGTTTAACAAACTCCTTTTTTCCGTTTTTATTTTAATAGCGTCTGGTCCCATTTTCGGGTCTGAAATGCCAGGTAGCCCCTCGTTTTTGATTCAATCGGCACAGGAACTACCGACAACCCAAACTGATGATACGATAATAAATTACAATTCTAAGCAGTTCGATGGCCATGAACTTGACGGTTATTCGAAAGCAGAACTGATTCAAATGATTAGATCCAATTCGATTCCCACTGTAGAAAAAAAAATGTCCGATTTTTTTGTGCCCTTTGGCCCGAGCGTTGATTGGTCTGTCGAAACCATTGATCTTGAAGGCGTTGATGCGGCCAAATCGAAATCTATTGCCAACGATTTTAAAAAATATCGAGTCGAATTTTCTAAAGAGATGGTTAAAGAAATAAATGAAAACATTGAAGCCCTGAGCGAAGATGAATTGCGAAATTTTTTATCCAAAAAACATGGATTTTTATTAATGTTTGGCGACCGAATTGAACAGGTTTTCAAAGCCGCGCATATAAAACCACCTTACAAAATGATTCAAGGCCTGTTGAATTCGCTGAATAATATATTTTTTCAAAAAAGTCGGCAATTTGTGGGCAGCAATACCTATGGAGTTCCAGTGTTTATAACGTCAGGAGTAGGCGCAACCTTGGGCCGTTTAATTTACGATTTTTTAATCGCAAGAACGCCTTTAAAAGATCATGTAAATCCTAATTTTGGTTTTTACTTGGGCGCATCTTTGGGCCTAGGTGTTTCGCGAATTCAGATAGGAAAAAAATCGGCCTGGGTTTTAGATCTATTTTTTGACTTTGAAACACTGAAACGCGCATTTTTACCAATTTTCGAAGCCGGTGCTGGTGGGGGATTTGGATTTTCTATGGAAACTAGATCTCTACCAGAAAAAAATCAGAAAATTACCTTTTCTAAAGCATCCTATAAAACGGCTCTCTATGCACCTGTAATTGGTACGACCCGTTCTGGTCCAACCGATTTGTCTACTCAACATAGCATGTCCGCAGTGTTTCCTTTGGGATCGACATTCTATGAAACGTATTCTTCGCGTCGCTATATACACATAGTTCTGAAGACCTCGGAAGAAGGCATTGAGCCGGCCAAATCACGTGTTCAAGATTTTTTTGAATCCATTAGCGGATTTTTTACTAAAAGAAAGAAATCGCAGAATTCGTGTATGAAATATTATTCCCGCAATTAATGTTCAAAACTACGAGCAATTTCAACAAATGTTCTGACCATAATTCCGCTCGCACCTTTTTTAGGGCAGTACTTTAAACGACCACCGACAGCCCATGCCGTTCCCGCGATATCAAAATGAGCCCACGGAATTCCATCTTCTACGAACTGTTCTAAAAAAGCGGCCGCTGTTGCCGAGCCTGCGCCTTTGCCAGAAGAAATATTAGATAGGTCAGCAAAGGTTCCTTTCATATCCTGGACATGAAAATCACACAATGGCATATTCCAAACCCATTCGCCGGAAACTTTTGCGGCCGTTTCAATAGTTTTCTTTAGTTTTTCATTCCGAGTAAAAAAACCAGTGTGAGTGTTTCCTAGCGCCACAACCATTGCGCCTGTTAATGTGGCCACATCAATGATAATTTCTGGTTTTTGTTCGCAAGCGTAAACCAACGCATCACTCAAGATCAATCGACCTTCCGCATCGGTATTGTTAACTTCAAAGGTCTTTCCATTTCGTGCCGTGTGAACATCACCTGGCTTAGTTGCCAAAGGTCCTGGCATATTTTCCGTTGACGGTATTAACCCGATTACATTCACTTTCAATTTCAATTTTGCAATAGCTAGAACCGCGCCAATCACATTCGCGCCGCCGCACATGTCATACTTCATTTCTTCCATCGCTGCCGACGGTTTAATGCTGATACCACCGCAGTCAAACGTTAAGCCTTTACCCACAAAAACGACTGGTTTTTTGGACTTAGCAGCGCCATTGTATTCTAAAATTATAAATCGCGGATCGATTTCTGAACCCATGGAAACGCCAAGCAAGCCGCCCATTTTTTCTTTTTTAATTCGATCTTTATTCCAAACGGTTGCTTTTATTTTTGTTCCGCGTGCCGCTTCGACTGCTTTTTCAGCCAGAATTTCAGGAGTCATCAAATTACCAGGCATATCGCCCAAAAATCTTGAAAAGTTCACAGTGTCAGCTAAAGTCAGCGCTTGATTGAAGGCGTTCTTATAAACCACGGTTTTAGATTCTTTAAGCGCAATGTGAAATATCATTCCGGCCGCTTTTTCTTTTTTGTCTTTTTTAGACTTCAAGTCACTAAATTCATAAGAAGAAAGAACCAAGCCCTCAACCAATGCTTGCACGTTTGCGGGATTTTTCATTTTCTGAGGCAGCGAATTGAAATCCACAAATGCTTCGGGATAACTAAGTTGTTTTATGTAATCGTGAATGGCAGCAGAGCATTGTCTAAAGGATTCATGGGTCACCTCTTTTAGAGATCCTAGACCAACAACCAAGAGATGCCGACTAGGCGCTCCTGAAAATTCCCGAAACAAGACTGTCTCACCCGATTTTCCTGAAATGGATTTTTCTTCTAGATTTGTCTCAAGCTGTTTCGCTAGACTTTTATTATGCAACACAGGGGTTTTGTCTTTACTATCGCTTACGTTTGAGAAAAGGACTAAAATCGTGTTAGATTTCGCGCTGATTGCTGACTCAAGGTCTTGGGAAATTAAATCAATTGTCATTTTATGACTCCATGGCTCAAAGCTAGTTGAAAATCGTGAACTAGTCGTATCATAGTTAATTGATTCTTCAAGGCCTTTTTAAATAAAGTAGTTCTGAAATCGGCCGATAGTAATGCAGAATAAAGAACGTCCAACTCACCAGGAGAAACCACTGTGGCACTAATTCCTTATGTGATAGAGCAAACATCTAAAGGCGAACG
>JAYVPD010000171.1:0-19064 GCA_043757515.1 Pseudobdellovibrionaceae bacterium | reverse complement strand
TCATTCCTTGGCCTTTGAAGTGCGTATGATACTCGCCGGAAAAAATGTTGTTCACCATTTTTTTAGTCTGGATTTCAATCAATTTAACCTTTTTGAGTATCTCTTTGGGAATCATGATGGAACTTCAATTTGGGCAAAAATGTCTTTGATGACATCATCAGTTCTTATGTTTTCAGCTTCTGCTTCGTAGGTTAAAATCAGACGATGTCGCAATACATGATACCCAATTGCCTTCATATCTTCCGCCGTCACATAGCCTCGGCCTTTTAAAAATGCATGAGCTTTAGCAGAACGCAAAAGACTGATTGTGGCCCTTGGCGAAGCACCGACTTGAATGAGATTGGCAATTTTACTTAAACCATACCGAGAGGGCTCACGCGAGGCCATGACAAGGTCGACTATGTAATTTTTAATTTTTTGATCCACATAAATTTGATCAGCCTTATCACTAGCACGTAATAAATCCTCTTTTGTAATCACAGGATTGATTTTTGGCTTTTCATTGCGTCCCATGCGATTCAAAATTTCTAATTCGTCTCCTTTGGTAGGATATTTTACGTTTATTTTAAACATGAAACGATCCATTTGGGCTTCCGGCAACGGATACGTTCCCTCTTGCTCAAGTGGATTCTGAGTTGCTAAAACTAAAAAGGGGTTTTCCAGCTTATAGGATTCATCACCAATGGTAACTTGCTTTTCTGCCATTGCTTCTAGCAACGCGCTTTGCACTTTGGCTGGGGCACGATTGATTTCATCAGCCAATACGATATTGGTAAACACAGGACCTTTTTTCGGAGCAAACTCGCCTGACTTGGGATTAAAAATCATGGTTCCAATCAAATCCGTTGGCAACAAATCCGGAGTGAATTGAATTCGTTGAAACCCAAGTGAAATCGATTGCGCCACCGAAGAAATCGTCAATGTTTTTGCCAACCCGGGCACGCCTTCAAGCAAAATATGGCCGCCGGTTAATAGACCCATCAAAATGCCGTCTACCATTTCCGTTTGGCCAACGATAACTTTGTTGATTTCGACTCTCATTTTTTCAATGAACTGACTTTCTTGTTTGATTGCCGCGTTCAACGCTAAAATATCTACTTCCATCGTATATCCTTGATTTGGTTTTATCTAAAAATCGTTATCCCTAAGTATGCTTCAATTTTTCAAAATAGATAAATAAAATCCTTATATTAAGCCTTTGACGCTTTATGAAATTTAGTTGCGTAACCGGGGTCTTTTACACTAGTGTAATACTATGGTTAGGTTTTCAAGTTCGACAAAAGTCTGGCTATTTATTTTAGCTTCAAGCATTTCGCTATTATTTTATGGTTACTCTGCCGGTGGCAGACTGGGACTCATTTTTGGTTTTTTTATTTCTCTGATATTCAATGTCCTTATTTTCATCTATGGCGATTTCAAATTATATAATTTTTTTAAATCAACAGAACTCAAAGGCCAGGACCCTTACGGAGCTCTTAGCAAACGAGATATCCTTTGCGAACAACTACAAATGAATCGTCCAAAAATTCGTATTTACGATTCGGCTGCCATCAATTCTTTTACCTTGGGTCTTTTTTGGAACTCGCCTACTATTTTTATTTCGAAAGGGTCTGTCAATCACCTATCCCGCGAAGAACTGGAACAAGTAATTCTACTTGGTTTGTGCCAAATTAAAAAGATGGACTCGTTTGCATTTGGCGTCGTCAGCGTATTGGCCAATACACTAGCCGGTTTTGCCTATTTTATGGATCAAATACTTTTTCTAAAGTTTTTGAAGCCTTCGAAATTGATCTTTTTTTCCTGGTTTTTAAAGCCATTTATTTGGTTGCTTGTAAAATCGGTTGCCAGCTTTGATTCTTATTTCAGAAATGATCGGCTTTGCTGTGATGTTTTAAAAGACAAACGCCAGTTTTGCGAACTTTTATGGAAGCTTGACGGCTATGCTAAAACTAAACCCGACCATATTCCAGAAGGCACTGCCCACTTATTTTTGGTCCACCCGTCCAACCAATTACATAGTTTTTTTGAACGCATTCACCCGAGCGTACAAAAACGGATTGTTCATTTAATTGGCCACAGTCCGTTATAAAAGGAGATCTAAATATGCCAAGCCAAATCAAAGCCGATTTTAATTCTTTAGTTTTATCAATCGCATCGTCAGCCGCGATTTCATTGGGCCTTGCCCCCGATCACGAGACTGGCGAAGCCCACATCGACAAAAATATGGCAAAATTTAATATCGATTTACTTGTTATGTTGGAAGAAAAAACTAAAAACAATTTATCCAAAGACGAGGTCCAATTGCTTTCAAGCCTTATGTTGGACCTGCAAAATCATTTTATAAAGATTAAATGAAGCCAAAATTAACAATTCGATTCCTTTTTTTGTAGGCTGTTTATTGAATAGACACCTTTTGGCGCTGCTCTTTAACCCAACCCCTTTAGACATGGCATATTTTTGGCACTTGAAGGTAAAACTAGCGACTTAAATTAAATTCTGAGTGTAAACATATGTTAAATAAAATCACATTTGCCCTATTTTTATGCTTTACGGTTTTAAAGGCATTTGCCATAAATCCAGATTTTAATTCCACACGGCAATTGTCACTTGCTGAGATTGAAAGTCGTCTTCTTAAATTAACAACAGAAGCTAAAAATAGAATCCCACAAAAAGAATTTGTAGAGGGTAATTATTTTGTCCGAGGCCAATATGCCGTTCAACAATTGCAACACTATCAAGGGCCAGAAGCCATAAAACTTATCTTATTGGCCCGATCGTCTTATTCTGATTCCATTCAAGCAGAAGCCCTGAACTCACTTAGTTTTCAATATGATGAAAGCGCACTTCCGGTGCTTCACTTTTTACTAGTTAAGAAACCTCTCCCTCCAGATTTAGAAAAATGGGGCTCGTCTATTACCCCCAACATTATGGATGTCGAACGAGCGGCAAAAATATTAGCTAATCACATTGAAAATCCAGCGACATTGGCTATTATTGAAGACGGAATTAAAAAATTGTCCCCCAAAGCTACCTCCGCCCGAAGTTATTTAAGTCACACCCTAAGTTTGTGCCATAGCCTTGACTGTTTCGAGTTAGCCAAAAAATTTCGGCACTTTAAAAATGCATTTGAAAAAGCAAATTACTATCGAATTATTAAAAATTTTCTCGGCAATAAAGAAGCTGATAAAATGCTCTCTGAAGCATTTCAAAGCATTGAGCACCCTGTTAAAGAAGCAGCTTCAGCCTGCTTAATAGGTACAACCAAACCGGCTTATCTTCCATGGATTAAAAATGCATCCCTATCTATGCTAACAGCCACTAGATTAAATGCGATCGCGGCACTCCGCGGAATATCTCACCCGGACGTTTTTGGGATTTATGAAGATGGCCTTTTGGATTCGTCTTTGGAAGTTCGCGTGCTAACAATGAGTGAGTTGATTCTTCGGGTCGAGCCAAAAGCGCGCTGGTTGCTACTTTCCGTCGCCAATGGTTCTACATTTCTAAAAATTCGAACTGAAAAAGCACAACTTGCTCGTGCCCCTTTTTTCGAACGAATGGCCGAACTAGTACGGCATAAAAAGCACGGCATGGATACCCAAGACCCGTCACTTGCCTACATGGAAACTTTCAACGCTAGTAAGCGCGAACGACTATTTAAACTTGGCAAAATGATTGATGCCGGTTGGACGGAACAAATGATGGCCTCACAATTATTGAAGCGAAACGAAGATCGCCAATCCACACTTGAAAATTCAAATTCATTTACCAGAGGCGAGATTTCTGAAGACCTAATGATTGAATCCCATCACGGGCCAGCTACTTTGTGCTCTAAATTCTATAGTAAATATCTCTAGACTGGTTCCATAATGTAGATTCAAAACGGAACCACTGGTTACTTTTTAGCAGATTTCTAACAAACCCAATGTCTAAAAATAATTCGTCTTAAATTTAAACATTGTGCCTCCTAGGCCTCTACAATGCAATACACAGTACTTTCACGTTTTAATATGTAACGATAAGACAAATCGATTGTCGTCACAGAAAATTTTTAATAAAAATCTGAGTGTGCCTTGATTTTGCAATAGCCATTATCAAGTTGATAGCAGACTGTCATTTATAGAGAGGTTAAAAATATGAAAAAATTCGCCCTTCCCCTAGTCCTGACTGCCGTTTGCCTTTATAGTTTTTACGCTTTCCAGACTGAAGCTCAGTTTTCAACTAAACCGCCCCCTCCCTTAAAGTTATCGGATCCGTTGCCTGCCAATTTATTTGTTGAGCTGGCAAAAAACGTAAACCCCGCGGTCGTAAATATTTCGACCAGCGCGATTGCGCGCGGGGCGCGATTACGTGACCCGATGATGGAACTTTTTGAACAATTTTATGGTGTACGCCCACAGCCGCACAGTTCAAAACCTCAAAAACTATCCTTGGGCACAGGGTTTATTATTCGTGAAGATGGTTTAATTTTAACAAATAATCATGTGGTTCAAGGCGCCGATTTGATTCAAGTGCAGCTTACTGAAAAATCGGAAAAAGTGTATGACGCTAAACTTATTGGCTCGGATGCCCGAGTCGACATTGCTCTGATAAAAATAGATCCCGGTACAACCAAACTAACCGCTGTGTCTTTAGGTACAAGTAAAGATGTTCAAGTCGGTGAATGGGTGGCCGCCTTTGGAAATCCCTTTGGCCATGGCCATAGCATGACAAAAGGAATCGTGTCCTCAATGGGCCGTGATATTGGTGAAATTAATAAAGTGCCCTTGCTGCAAACAGATGCCAGCATCAATCCTGGAAATTCAGGCGGGCCGCTAGTGAACTCAAAAGGCTACGTGATCGGTATGAATCAAGCGATCGATGCCCGTGCCCAAGGAATTGGATTTGCAATTCCCATTGATGATATCAAAAAAATTCTGCCTGATCTGGAATCTAGAGGCAGCATTCGCAAAGGCTACATCGGCGTTTCGTTAGGTGACTTAGACCCGGAAGCAGCGGTTCATATGGGTCTTGAAGAAGGCTTAAGCGGAGCGGTCATTGTGGGCGTTGAACGGGGTGGGCCAGCCTCAAAAGCCGGCATTAAACCTTATGATATAATTTTAGAATTTGGTCCCAAAAAGGTAAAAACATCGACTGATTTTATGGACGCCGTGGCCGATAGCGGCATTGGAGAAAAAACCAAGATTGTCGTTTTGAGAGAGCGCAAGAAACTGGATCTAACCGTCGAAGTCATCGAACGCCCTTCTGATCAAAAGTTAGCCCAAAAATCCAATAGAAATAAGCCCCAAGCCGCTGCACAGAAAGCGCCCAATAACTTTGGGTTTACATTGGCCGACTTAGACGACAAATTAAAAGATCAGTGGGACATACCCACTGATGTTAAAAAGCCAATTATTATAGCAGTTGAACAAGGAACAATGGCCTCACTTGCCGGGTTAAAGCCCGGCGATTTGATTTTGGATGTAAACAAAAAAGAGATCGCCACAGCCAAAGACGTAATGTCCAATTTAGACAAGAAAAACAACACCTTCCGCATTGCCCGAGGCAGCCGAGTCATCGTAGTCACAATTGCCGACTAGATTCATTTGACGGGCACTGAAATACAAAAAAACCTTGTATTTTCGGCCCGTATTATTTATCACTAAAGATCAGTCGTTCAGATTGGGGTATCGCCAAGTTGGTAAGGCAATAGATTTTGATTCTATCATTCGCAGGTTCAAGTCCTGCTACCCCATCCAATTTCAAATAATTGGAAAAATATTTAAACAAATAATTAACAAATAAATGAGTCAGGTTCATGAAAACCATACAAGCGCCCATAGATTCTGGTTTTGGATTCTCTTCAACGGCAGATGAAGTTGCTTCCGGAATTAATCTCACCGATAAAGTGATCGTAATCACCGGAGGCCACTCTGGAATTGGACTGGAAACGACCCGTGTGCTTTCTGAAAAAGGTGCAAAAGTCATTGTGGGGGCACGTGATCTAGACAAAGCCAAGCGAGCACTTTCACACGCAAAAAATGTGGATCTCCTTTCACTCGATCTATCCAAGCCGCCCTCCATTGATCAGTTTGCCCAAAAAGTTTTATCGTACCATCGAAAGATAGATATACTTATTAATAATGCTGGCGTGATGGCGACGCCTGAAACAAAAGACGATCGCGGATTTGAAATACAATTTGGCACAAATCATATGGGACATTTTCAGCTCACAGCACGATTGCTTTACGCCCTCAAAGCAACGGCTGTCGCCCGTGTCGTTACACTGTCTTCGGCCGGTCACAGGTTCAGCCCCATTGAATTTGACGATATAAATTTCACGGCACGCGAATATGACAAATGGAAAGCCTATGGCCAGTCCAAAACGGCAAACTCCCTGTTTGCCGTTGAACTCGATCGACGTATGAAGGATCAAGGCGTTCGATCCTTCGCTGTTCACCCAGGCCGAATCGCTGAAACTGCTCTCATGCGGCACATGGAAAAATCAGAATTTGTCGAACTATCAAACGCGTCTCCTTCGTTAATGAAAACTGTAGCTCAGGGGGCCGCGACGACAGTGTGGGCCGCGACGAGCTCAAAGCTAGAAAACATGGGTGGCGTCTATTGCGCTGACTGCAACGTCGCGCCTTTGGTTACTGACATCACGAAACACCCAGCTGGAGTTCTACAGTATGCTGTTGATGAGGCTGCGGCCAAAGCCCTTTGGGAACTAAGTGAAAAAATGATTTTGCCACCAAAAGCTAAACTTAAAACTTAATGTAAATCAAATTTCTTCTATGAACGTAAAAAATTGGATTTTAGCATTATTTTTAATTTTAACTGCTGCTTTTGTTCGTCTAATCGGACTAGATAAAAAATTTTACTGGATTGATGAAGTTTCGAGTTCCTTTGTTATCACAGGGAATTGGCCGGAGTCTATCGATACTGTACTCGGCCCCAATTATGGAAAGGCTATTTCAGTTGGAACGGTTTTAGATTCTCTGGAAAATCACGCTAATTTTAGTTCAGCTCGCCTACTTTCGGATTTAAAAAATCGGGATCCTCAGCACTCTCCCCTTTATTTTCTAATTGCACAAAAATGGTCACTGTATTTTGGCGCAAGGCCAGAAAATTTACGGTCATTATCCGTAGTCATTGGAATTGTTAGCCTAGTGAGTTTTGCGTGGCTGGCCTATCAACTTTTCAATTCTACTTTTATTTGTTTGATCTCTTTGTCAGTTGTAACATTGTCACCATTCCATATTTTGTATAGTCAACAAAACCGTGAATACAGCTTATGGTTTCTGATTACCTGCCTTTCAACATCGTTGTTAGTAGCAGCTAGTAGGTCTCAAAAAAAAATCCATTGGCTTGGTTATACGATTTCGATCGCAGCTGGCCTCTATAGCTTTCTTTTTTTTCTTCCCTTTTTGGGCAGCCATGTTCTTTTTCAAATAGTAGAATTCAGAGCAAAGCGAAAGCCCCTGAAAACTTTTTTTGTCTCTTTTTCCGTTGGCTGCCTTTTGTTTCTACCTTGGCTTGTCAACATTTTGTCCAGAACCGGCCAAGTTGAAGAATTGAACAGTTGGTCGTCTAAATCGGTAAGTCCTTCGCAGTATTTACAAACGATTATTTTGAATTTCTCTAGGCTATTCGCCGACTTTAATTTACCCTCTTTTGAGCCTCTCCCTTTTACAAATCTGCCTATTATTTTAAGTGTCTTTGTCGTCATTGGAATTATCGCCTGTAGTCTTGTTTATACATTTAAATCATTAAGATCGGGTCTTAGAATTTTAGCGATTTCAATTTTTATAATACCAATTCTATTCTTATTTTCGATGGACCTCTATTATGGTGGCATTCATGCCTTAGTAGGGCGGCATTTAATACCGACTTGGATTGTCGTCTTTCTTTGCGTTGGATTCACACTAGCCTCCGGAATTAAGTCTCAAAAAAGCCAAAGAAAATATTTAGCACTTTCGTTTCTCTTTCTAATTTTTCTATTTGGAATTCAGTTTAATTTGAATTACTTACCAGAAAAAAGATGGTGGCCATTGAAACCCCAAGACTTAGCAGACGCCAGCAACTATGTACTCACTTCCCAGGCAGAAATTTTAATCACATCCGAGCCGGTCAGAATAAAGCACTACATTTCTATGTGTTACTATTTGGATAGAAAATTCCCAATTTTGATTGTGAAAGATATTGAAACTATTCCTGACCTCTCCATGTTAAATAGAATTGCATTGTATTTGCCTTCAGACGAACTACAAAGTCATTTATCAAAAACTTTCAAGCTTACTAAATTTAACGAAAGTCTTTGGATAGCTGAAAGGCATATAAGGTAGGCGCCCATGAAAAATGAATTTGCTGAGCGCCAAATATCTTGCACAATTAGGATGCATAGTCTTGAGAGATAATGTCCAAACCGCCTAGCTTTGCAATGCGGTTTTTAAAAAAGTCGAGCTCAAAAAAGCTATCCCCGACTTGGGAAGACATTTCAATCGGCTTTAGCTTTTCTGAAAGGCTTATTTTTTCAACTTCAAAAATAAGAGATCCTAGGTTTAAATATCCTTTTACCGTTACTTCTTCCCATTCCATTTTCTTGGCAATCTTTGAAGGGGCCTCGTTCAGATTTAGGAAGTACTCTTTTGAGTCAGTTCCTAGCTTGAAGCGATAATTGGTTCCGTTTTGAGTATGATTGCACGGAATTAGAATTCCAGTCAGTTCAATTTTTGGGAGACGCGAATTCGATCTACTATTCAGGGTTCGGTGAAAAGCATCGTGAAACGATTCTTTGTATTGATTGAACTGAGTCGAATTAATATTCGAAGTTGGTAATATTGCCTTGTTCGTATTCTCGATATACATTTTATCCTCCTCTCGGTAAATACCGTTTAAATTTGTTAATTTACTATACCATTAGTGCTAACAGCGCCGCAGGCACTAGAACTAGGTCACAGACGCTTCTACCAAAATTACCTAAGAATTCTTTAGTTCGCCACCTAGGCAATCGGATGACATTTTCAAGTACTCCGGTTGGCCCTTTTGGGAAAACCTTTTGCGGTATTAAAGTCATGTTCGAAACATTAAGCAGGCCTTTTACTTTCACCTCCAACCAGCAATATTTCGAGAGTTCAACCAAAACTCATTTTCAGGTGGAACCACCAACCATCGATTTGGCCATTCAAATGGCACGATCGAATCTAGAAAATCGCGAGATTTTTCGACGAAGACGGAACTAGAACTCAAAAACCTTTGGTCCCAATTTGTATCGTGCTGCGAGAAAAATGGATTTAACGAAACGGCAAAGCCTCTTAAAGAAAAATATTTCAAACTTTACCAGAGTTATCGCAAAGAGAAATTTTGGCAAAAATCAATTACGGAGGATTGAATAAGGATACGTACTATTTTTCAAATTAATAGAACTTGGTCAAAAGCTATCAAATAGGACCAATTCAAAATCCATGGGCAAAAATTTGCCCATGGAAATTGTTTTTTATTTGCAAAGTATAACTTGTCCACGCTCTGAAAGAGTGGGAGCCGATTTAACTACGCCCTGTACATAGTGTACATTAAATTGGAATGTATATAAATATCCCAAGATCCAATTGTCATTGCCAATTCTAGTCATATGTCGACCATTTATTTGAATTCCTGAGTCCGAGTCTGTGACGACGGTGTACTGATTGCATTTGTAGGTTTCAGCCATCGCTGATGTGCCTAATAAAACCATGAGTATTAAAATTTGATTCATTGCTTTCATAAGTTCTCCTGTGAATTTTATGGCTTTCTTTAATGGGACTAATTTCCCATAACCACCATGCTGCCTGGCGGCATGCATTAAATTTACGAATCCGTAAATTATTTTTACTTTATTGTAAACTTTATGATAAACTAGAATTAAAAGGTGACGATAGTGAGCACAGCACCCTTGGGTAACCCAGCGTACAAGACGATATTGGCAGATATTTTGCCCCCGCAACTTTCGAAATCAGATCGAAGGCGGCTGGCTATTCTAGAAGCGACCATAGAAACCTATTCAAATATTAAGATTGATTATATAAGTTATGAAGATATTGCTCGAAAAGGAAAAATGAATCGGCCTTTGATTCAACATTATTTTCCGAATAAAAAAAAGCTATTTGAACTTTCCATCAAGCTTGTACGCGCTCAATTTCAAGAACTGGCTGTCCAAGCAATTCGAAAGCATTCGTCACCAAGAGATCAAATTCAAGCCTATATTGCCTCTACCTTTGATTGGATAGTATTACTTCCAGAACATGGCCGCATCTGGCTGCTTTATTTTTACTTCTGTCACGGGGATGCAAAATTGAGACAAAAACACCAAGAACTGACTGAAATGGGTTCGCAGCGACTCCAATTGATGCTTTCAAATTACTATGAATCTATCAAGCAGGTCCCAAAGGCGCTAGAACTTAGAGCTAAGACAATTCAAAGATTGATCACAGGTGGACTTATTGAAATCACAACCGAAACGGGACTCGCTGAAGTCAGATCAGTCCGGGACCAAGTGATTACCGTTTGTATGAACCTTTTGTAGGCACTGTCATATATTCTGACAGTTTTAAGTTTCCTTGGTGGGCCTGAATCGGAATAGATTTTGCTGGTCCTATTCTATGATTAAATTCTTTCTGCCGGTGCTGAGCTGTTTACTCCTAATTTCAAGCGCCAGTCAGTCGACGCAAAAACTTGAATGCCTCAAAATATACGCTGGTGCTTGGCCACCAGCGGACTGGGCTGCTTATCTAAAATCTAAACCGTCTCTTAAACCTATTCGAAGTCAAGTTGAAGAACCGTTTCTTCCAAAAATCACATCGCCGCCCGCAGATTTGTTAGCATAAAAAAGCCGGGATATAAATCCTTTGAAACTCTTCTTCAACCTGGACGCCTGATTGAAACTGAAGAAATGCCAATGTCACTTCAGTCTTTACTTTTAAAAAAGAAAATCACTCCATCCACTTTGAAAATGAATAAAATGCAATTGGCCCAGAGCTGGCACATTCCCGCAGTTCGATGGGCCTTTAAATTACAAAAAGAAATGGTTTCAACGTCAAGCGCAAAACAAATCAAACATCTTCAAGAAATATTGGCCTTTATCTGTCCACAATATGCCAAGCGACGAGGCTGGTCGCAAGAATTTGTCGACAAACTCTATCAGGAATCCCTAGAAAGCCTTTTTAATACCCGCTACGCCGTAGTTCGCAAGAAAACGGCTCGCGGCAAGCCTGGCTCCATTGTCGCCACCATTGGACTGACAAAGGCTCCCTACGGCAAAGTAGTTTATTTCAACAAAATTACACAGCAATGGGAAGAGCGAATCGGTCCGTTTGGGCAGTCCTACCTGTCAGCAAAGTATTCGGTCGATAGGTGGGACCAAATGGAACGACTCTACCAGCACCCAAATTGGTGGCAATGGCCCGCACCCATTTTATCTTTTGAAAAGAACTTACCTTTCGACAATCGATTGCCACGGCCGGCCGTTTTAGAATCTGTACTGACTTCAAAAGATTTTCCGAAAGATGCTTTCACTGATTACTTTGTCGGCATGCAGGTCGATACCTCAAAGCCAATTTATTTCAATCATGGGCAAATTTTAGAACCGACTAAATTTGCTGTAGCTAAAGATTTTGAAAATCACGGGATTGCTTACGCAAACCTTTTAACCCAGCTGTTTTCTGCCGTCTTTACTTCTGATGCAGATCCCGAATTCAATCTCTATGGACAAGCCTTTTATACTTATAATGATCGTTCTGGAATACCCCTGTATAAATCCATGGGGTTTGAAACCATGGCTAGCCAGCCACCACAGATAATTGGTGGCACGTCGTTTTGGTCATTGCAGCTTTCACCATTAAAAATGTTGCAAGCGCTATCCGACCCCGCCTTTGCCCCCAGTCGAATGCCCTCCGAACTTGTAGACTACTTTTCAAACTACTACCAAATGGTAGCGGAAAAAGAGCTTCTCAAATAAATCAGCTACGAGGACTGTCAAAAACAAAAACAATATCAACGGCACTTTGTACACTATTCATTCAGTATAACCACTCCCAGGTCGAATAATTTCAACAATCCAGGATGGCATGCTTTTAGCACTCCTTTGGTTAGAAAAAAAAGGATGTCTAAAATGAAAAAAATATTGGTTTTAATTACTCTATTCGGATTGTTTGGATCACAAAGTTTTGCAAGAACGGTTGATTTCTGTAGTACTTTAAATGCCTGTAAAGCGGCATCTGGAAAAATTCAAGCTATTAACATAAGTGGAACATCGACAACAGTTCCTGATTTTTCTTGCATAGGTACACCTGCGGTAAATTTGTGGAACGATCTACTAGAGCTGAATAAATTTGGTGCTCACCATGGCAAATACCCAGTGACAACAAAACAATGGGCAGATGGAGCCAATATAGAAACTGTTATATTTGGTGAAACTTCACCATCAAATGGCGGCGTTCGAAGTTCATGCAATTACAATCGGGCAAAAAACCACATGTGGTGCAATATTCTTTTAACTTCGCCACTAAATTCTGATCTTTGCAATTTGATACGATAGAGATTTTACATTCTCGATAGGGTAATGCCGCCTAGAATAAGTCCCTCAGTATGGCTAAATCCATTATATGGCAACAAAAGTAATATTTGTTGCCGGGGGCTAATTTTAGATTGATAAAGTCTATAATACGTTACTTCTGGTATTTAAAGACTAAAGGATCCCTATGAGAAAATTTTTATTCTTACTTGTCGTTTCAATTTTTTCAGCCGTTTCGTGCGGCGAAAAAAAATCGGAAACCTCTGGTCTTATTGATAATGTCTCTCAGCAATTAATTGATGAAGAGGCGGCCCTAAACAAAAATATAGGAGACGTTGGTTTAGTCTACCAAGCAAATTATCAAACCTACGGATCCAAAGCTTTTTTTGAAGCCTGTGATGAAAATCAAGTAGCTGCATTAAAAACAGGTGAAAAAAAATTATCTGAAATCGAAAAAAACCTAACGCCCGATTCGGATCGTTTTAGAAACAACGCTCTCGATTTTTATAGAAAAGTGCAGTTTTCTAAAGAAAGTTTACACTCAATAAACTCTCTTACTCAGCCTTATTGTGAGCAGGATCAGAAAGCAGTAAATAAATGTATTGGCACCAAAAGCCCGATTTTATTTCATATAAATATTCATATTGCGACCCATATGATTGTCCATCCCATTTTAGTGCCTAATAGTGATCGAAAAACCGGCCTCTATCTTTTGACTCGAGATAACGAAGACGAAGACTACATTAGATCCTATGACTTAAAAGACGGCTCGGACAAAAAACACTACAGTGAGATCCTTCCGGAAGTCTCAACGGTGGCCCATCTAGAAGAGCTTTTTAAATGTTTAAGCGATTCAAATTTGAAGTCTGATATCGGTCAAAAAATTGTAGCTACAGCTCGAGTGAGCTTTCAACTGGGGCGTCGCGATTGTCTGCTTATCAAGGGCGACATTTTAGCGGCTCAAAAAAAGGCAAATGAAGAAAAAACTAACATTACGTTTCCAGTTTCTGCAATAGAACGATCGTTTTGCGGAACCTTACTTAACTAAAAATTGAAGTTTTCTTGAAATTGGACTTGAATATGCAAAAACCGGATAGCGATGTAAGGCATTTCAGCAATCGTGAAACCATTTTGTTAAGCGAAGCCCTGCATGATCATTTGAACCTAAATTATGAAACCTTCAAAGAACTTCTTAAATTGGGCGCCATTTATATAAACAAAGAGCGCCAAGTTAAAGATAAATTCATTATTGAAGACAGCTTGTTTCGTGTGCATACAAATCCTAAACGATACCATTGTGATTTCAACTGGAAATCTTTAATTATTTTTGAAAATGATTTTTTCTTAGTTTTAAATAAACCCCCGGGCCTGCCTAGCCATGCGACTGTGGATAACCTTTTAGAAAACGCTCTCGCTCAAACGAGTCTTGCCTGCAAGGTTCCACTTTACGTGACCCATAGACTCGATACCCTGACCTCGGGACTAATTGTCTACGCAAAAAAACGATCCTTTGTAAAAAGTTTTAATATTCAATTGCAGGAACGAAGTATTGAAAAAAAATATGTCGCCTTAATAGAAACGACAGTCAGACCCCCATCCGTTCTCACCCACTATATGGATCCCTCCTTAGGCACACCTAAAAAAATGGCTGATCTTGTTGTTAAAGATTGGCCTGAATGCAAATTGGAGGTTCTGGAATATAAGATTATAAATTCTGATATAAGTCTGGTGAAAATTAATCTTCTTACTGGTAAAACTCATCAGATCCGTGCGCAACTGGCACATATTAAAGCGCCCGTCTTGGGCGATGTTTTGTATGGCTCTCGATTTCCCTACCGGAAAAACGCCATTGCCTTAAAATCGTACGAAATTGAATTCAATTGTGAAAAAAATAGAATGAAATTCACGCTGAACGAAGACTTTGATTTAAAAAATTTTAAGGGTGATTAGTCTTTTGTAAATGTCCTTGCCAAATCTACAAATATGGCACCATCAAAATTGGTTCGAAGTTCCGACCAATCTTCCGGCGACTCGCGTAGATGATCGAGCCAATTTAGTCCACCGACATACCCGAGTCCAATTGGTTGCTGAGTGCCATTGTCGATCCATTCTAAACGCAAGCCATCAGTGACTTTTTCCATCAACCTAAGACTTGCTCGTCCCAGGGGTATTTCGCCACCTGCGTCCCGAATCATAGCTAGTTTAACAAGTTCAAGATCGATATCATTGATCCCTAGATCTGCTGACACTACTTTTTCTTTTAGTCCATGCCATCCAAAGGTCACTCTCGGTTTAAGATCATTAGCTACCATTTTTGGAATTTTATTAAATGTTTCTAGCGCCTTGGCTTCCCATTCTTGCCAATCAGTTGCTTTTTCTGCAGGCCAAGCAGCTATCCAAAATCCATGAGCCGGGTCCAAATAAGAAAAGTCAGGTTCAATTCGAATGTTTTGACTGCAACCCACACATTTAAACGATTGCAATTGATCGCTAAGCAAGGCCGCTTTCAGGTCAGGATGTCTGGTCGGATTCATGCTTGCTACAATTTCAACATCTGCTGGAGTTTGGCAATTTGGACAATTAACGAGTGATTTTGCGTGCATAAGTATCTCCTTTTTGAACCAACGATTTCTAATATTTGTCCATACTTCTAATGGTATTTCAATCCCTATTGCAAAACCTGATTCATTCTTTATTTCAATGCCGATGCTAATTGCAAAATATAAATCATCACCGTCTTACCGTTCGCCTGGAGCAGCACGTGGGACTCAATAAAGATGCAACAACTCTACTCGACAATTAAACAATTTTGTATAAAATAGGGCTATGAACAATAAAATGATTTTTTCCGTGGTTGTACTTTTGTTTTTGATTTCATTTTCCACAAAGTCCGCTACTTGCGATAAAAATTCGCCAATAACCGGTTTTTCAAAGGTCCTAAAGTCTGCAAAAGAAAAAGTATTTTTTTACAAAAAGCCGACTGCCTGCAAAGAAACAGCAGGCTGCACGATTAGAAAAAAATCTTTTTTGGTTGCAGCTGACTTTGTTCAAATCGGAAAACTCGAAGGCGACTTTGCCTGCGCACTCTATAGAAATTTTAATGGCCATGGCGGAAAGATTACCGTGGGTTGGCTACTCGTTTCTGAGCTGGGCCCAATCCGAAAGAAACTGGATCGATCGGACTTGGTTGGATCTTGGTCTAGAATACCCTGTAATGACAACGATGACTGCACAATTGAAATTGAAGAAGACGAAAAGAAAATCCTATCTGTTTCATTAAACTCACATTTTAATCAACGGCCTGCAGAATCGCTTTCAATTTTAAGCGTAAAGGAAACTCCAGGCCAATTAATTTTAGCCTGTCAGCCTGGAATTGACTGTAAACAATTCCTATCCCTAGATTATGATTCTAACGATTTACAGCCAGGAACCATAAAACTTTTGGGCTCTGAAACATTTGAGGGAGTTTACAGAAAATGACAAAACGGTTTCCACCAGAAGGCGTCACACTAGAAATGATGGTCACGGCCTTAGTGGAAAACTACGGTTGGGAACGTCTTGGTCAAAAAATAAATATCAAATGCTTTAATGAAAATCCAAGTGTGACATCGAGCCTAAAATTTCTTCGAAAAACTCCGTGGGCGCGTGAAAAAGTGGAACAACTTTATATTTGGCGCGCTAAAACTGGTTGGGACCCCAGAGACAACGCTAAATAGATTTTAATAAATTCTCTTAAAGCCCCAACACTTCCTTAAACAATGCAATAGTGAAGGCAGCTCGGTACGAAGCGAACAAGGCCCAGTGATCCGCGTCTATCGCACCGAGGTCTTTGCCAAGGCCTTCGATTTTTTGATCCTTCGTGAAAGTTACGCCATCGGTTTCCTCGTGAGATCGTAAAAGTAAAAAGGGGATCCTCATCAGCGGTGCCACTTGATTTAAGCTAGTGTGACCTCGAACAAAATACAAAATTGAATTCAAATGCAGGCGAATATCCGGCTCTAGTTTTTCTATAGCCAAGCAACTCATCCGCTAACGGTGAACCAAAAGCCGGTGTTACTAGCACTATTTTACTTATTATTCCCTGTTTCACTAAAAACGAATTCTGCAAAACAGCGTAAAGGCTGTAAGGACCGGATTGAGGATTTCCAATTATAATTAAGGGGCGACGACCACCACGTTCGTAAAGTGAACTCAATTCATTTTTCAAAAGGTTAGAATTAGCTTCGTAGGATCCAAAAAAAAGTGAGTCTACAAAAGAGATATTTCTGGCCCCGATTTTCTGAAGTGCCTTTGCATTATCTTGAAAACCTATAAGTTCTGTCAAAAAATTACTGAACCTCACAAAAACAACATGAAACTGAGTCAATCGTTTTGCTAAATCCATAGTCGACGGACTGCTTTGACGTTCCAATGGAAATTCGCATTTCAAAGTAACGGGGTTCAAAGTGCGTAACGATTCGAAATCTCCCAGAAAAAAGCCTGTTCAAGAGCGCTCTGTCGACCTCGTAAACAGCGTTTTTAAAGCCAGTGTTCGTATTCTAAAAAGCGTCGGAATAGCCAAATTTACTACTCGAAGCGTAGCTGAAATTGCTGGAATAAGTGTCGGTTCATTGTATCAGTATTTTCCAAATAAAGAGGCCCTGGTCGGGGCACTCATCGAGCGAGAAGCCAAGAGGCATGTTGAGATTCTTGAGATAAAGTTTGCCGAAATTCAACATTTACCTTTTTCAACCGCGATTCTAATATTAATTTCTGAAATACTTAAAACAATTAAAAAAGACAAATCACTTTTGAAAGTTATTCTTTCAAGTACCTTTGTTGTTGAACGATTAGATTCGATAATTGACGCCAGAGAATGTCTTGTTAATTTTGTAGAAAAGGTTCTCGCGCACCAACCGTATCAGCTTAGTATCCCCAACCCAAAGTTGAAAGCCTATACCATAGTTGCCGCCTTGGGCGGTTTGGTTGAAACAATTATATTTCAAAAAAAAGAACCTTTTACTGAAGACGAGCTTACAAACGAAGTTTCAGCCATGATCGTTTCATTTTGCCGACTTTAGAATTAACTAATCTTTTTTTTAGATTATTTTTTAATCTGATAGGTTTGTCCCCGCACAACAGCATCAAAAATAATTTTCGAGGCCCAAGCTTCGTCAACGAGATACGTGCTTGATCCGACTTCAGCCGCCGTTTTTACCACGTCTTTCTTTAAATCCAAATTTCGCCTTCCCCACATACCACTTCGACAGCCTTCCTTGGTTGTTAAAGGCCAGGGCAACAACAGTAATTCCTTTTGCTCATGCCAAAAAACCCAGTACTCACCATCGGGGCGGGTATCGGTTTCCAACGAAACACTAAAGGTATTTAATTTAGATACGTGTTCTATTTTAGAATTTCGCTTGACTAGATTTTTTAAAAAATTCTCAAACTTACAATTTTTTGAATTCGAATCAAATTTTCCCTGGGCGGCAAAAATGTCCTGCCCAGCAACAAGAAAAATGAAAAATATTAATATTCCAAACCTACTATTTAAAAAATCCTTAATTAAAACTGATATCAATTGGTCCTCTTTATAACAAAAGAATTTCGATTATCACTATTTAAAATATCATATAGAATTACATTCTCGATGCTGTACATATCAAATGTATATACCAAATGACTTCGATTACGGTCTAGTTTGTGCTCAAGCAGAGGCGTCTTACCTGGCGGAATGTGATTAAGCATAGGTACAGTGTATCCCTGAACAATCTTTCCCACGAAAACCAAACTTCCTTTTGATATTTTCAATGTATACTCAACTTTATCTTTATGATTATCGACTTGATCTACCAGTTCTACACTAATACCCGGGCCCTTGAGTTCAACAGTTTGGCCTTTTGCTAGCTTGAATATATCAGCCAATCCCAGTTTTCTAATTTGAACGACACCTTTAGAAAAATCAGTTACGTGCAATGAAATTATAAGATTATCGAAACTGACAGGATCGCCCGTGTGAAATTCTTGAGTGTTACCCGCTTTGCCAACTGTAAAGTTTAAAGAAAAATAAGAACCGTATTCGTCGACATGGGAAAGATCCTTTACCATGACCACATACTCGCCAATCTTTATCCCATTTTTGGAGTCGATCGGAATTTGTTTCATTGATGGCTCTATATCACCCGCATCCAGGCTCAACGAAAAATCACAAATTCTAATTTTAGCTTCTTGGTTGTGAACTGAAACCAACATAAAAACGTGACCCAGGGAATATCGCATCGTTTCTGCAAATTCACCAATGGTGATTTCTTCTGAGAGAGCTCCTTTGCTGATTTTTAATACCGCCTTGGTTTTAAGTTTTCCGACCGTTTCATCATTAGAATAGGGCGTCAGGCTCACCAGCTTAACTGTTAAAGCTTTCAAAGACACTGAATTCCCTGCAGCCACGGTTACGACGTGTCCTAACTTGGTATCATTATGCTTCATCGATCCCCCTTGAGCGCCTATCTGATAGGAAACAATCACGAAAAGTATAATAATTAGTTTAGGCATGTTTAAC